>CAZMMO010000078.1:0-8654 GCA_964567365.1 uncultured Rhodanobacteraceae bacterium
CCTTCGGGAGTGATGCGGCGATAGGTTACGCCGGTGAGCGTGACGACGCCGGCCGCGCGGATGGAGGCGACGACCGCCCAGCGCGTCGACGGGCCGACGCCGGCGCCGATCCGGCCCGAACGCCGCATGAGGGTGATTTGCCGTGGCGACGAAGACCGCGGTGACGCATCCCGATCCGTTCCGGCCGGGACCAGCCCGTACGCGCGCGCGAAACGCTCCCGCGCGGCCGCGCCATCGGGACCGGGGTCGTCCACATTGACCAGTCGTTCGGCCAGGTCCACGGCGATGCCGCCGGCACCGATCACGGCGACCCGGCGCCCGACCGCCGCCGGGTCCTCGAAAGCCTGCGGATAGGCCATGACATGCGGCAGGTCCGCTCCCGGAATGTCGACGCGACGGGGAACCACGCCGCAGGCGACGATCACGTGGTCGTAATCGTCCAGCAGGGCCACGGTGGCGCGCGTCGAGAGGCGCACCTGCACGCCCAGCCGTTCCAGCTCGTGCTCGAAATAACGGATGGTCCCGCCGTAGTCGGCCTTGCCCGGCACCTGGCAGGCATACCGGAACTGGCCGCCGATGCCGGTCTCGGCTTCGAACAGCGTCACGTCGATACCGTGCCCGGCCAGGGTGGCGGCGGCCTGCATGCCGGCCGGACCGGCGCCGACAACGGCGACGCGATGCGTGCGCCGGGATGGGCGGGGCTGCGGGAATTCCTGCTCGTGCCCGGCGCGCGGGTTGACCAGGCAGGATACCCGCTCGGCGCCGAACGAGCGGTCGATGCAGGCCTGGTTGCAACCGATGCAGGGATTGACGAACGCGGACCGGCCCGCGCGCGACTTCGCGACGATGGCCGGATCGGCCAGGAACGGCCGCGCCATCGAAACCATGTCGACCTCGCCGCGGGCGAGGAATTCCTCGGCCTGGGCGAGCGAATTGACGCGGTTGGAGCCGACGACGGGCACCCGCGACCCGGCCGCGCGCAGGGCTCGACGGATGCGCGCCGCGGCCGCGATCCACATGCCGTGCGGCACCAGCGCCTGCACGGTCGGAATGCGCGACTCATGCCAGCCGATGCCGATGTTGACGGCATCGGCGCCGGCCGCGCACAGGGCCACCGCCAGGTCGTCCAACTCCTCCGGGGCGGACGACCCGGGCATCAGGTCGTTCCCGGAGGTACGCGCGATCACCGGAAAATCGGGCCCCACCGCGGCGCGTACGGCACTCAGTACCGCCACGGGAAAGCGCCGCCGCGCCACGGCGGATCCACCCCATTCATCGTTGCGCTGGTTCGTTACCGGCGAGGCGAACTGGTTGATCAGGTAGCCCTCCGACCCCATCACCTCGACCGCATCGAAACCGAGTTCGACGGCCGCCCGCGCGCCGGCGGCGAAATCCGCCAGGGTCGCCTCGATGTCCGCCTGCGTCATGGCCGCGGGCATGCAGCGGGAAAAGCGGCTGTACACGGCCGAGGGCGCCAGCGGCGTGATGCCGAACGCCTCGGCAAACGCATAGCGACCGGCATGGAACAACTGCAACGCGATGTGCCCGCCCGCGGCATGCACGGCCGCGGCCACGCGCGCCAGTCGCGCCTGATCGTCCGCCACACCGAGCACGGCGTAACTGGCGCCGCCGGCGCCGGCCCGGTTCACCGCGATGCCGCCGGTGACGACCAGGTCGGCGCCGCCGCGCACCCGCTCGACGTAGAACGCCGCCCACGGCGACCCGTCGCCCACGGTCTCGAGGTTGAGGTGCATCGACCCCATCATGATCCGGTGGGCAAGCTCGAGCTTGCCGATCCGGACCGGCGCGAAGACGTGATCGAGCATGGGATCGAAGGCAGCTAACGACGGGGACGTTCGGGCAGGCTCAGCGGCTCGGACGTATCGGACCAGAACGGCGGCGAGATCACGGAAAGCCCGCCGTCGACGACGATGGTCTGCCCGGTGATGTAGTTCGATTTGTCGCCCAGCAGGAACATGACCGCGTTGGCCATGTCCTCGACCGTGCCCGGCCGCTTCAGCGGAATCTTCGACAGCACCGTCTGCATCGGCGCCTGGCCCGGGACCCGGTCGTAGAAATAGTGCAGCGAGTCGGACTCGATCAGGCCGCCGTTGACGCCGTTGACGTTGATGCCGTAGTCGGCGAACTCCACCGCCATGTAGCGGATGAAGCTTTCGATGGCGGCCTTGTAGGAACCGAGCGTGGCGTAGGTCGGGTAGGCGTGCTCGCTGCCGTAACTGGTGAGCGCGACGATCCGCCCGCCCCGGTCCATCAGCTTGACGGCCTCCTGCGCGCCGAGCACGAACGGGCGCACGTTGGTGGCGTAGGAGCGGTCCAGGTGGTGGGGCTTGAGGTCGACGATGCGCTTGAACGCCGAGGCGGCGGCATTGTTGACGAAGTAGTCGAGACGCCCGTAGGCGTCGGCCACGGCATCGAACAGGCGCACGATGTCGTCGGGATTCTCCACGTCGGCCTGCACCGCCACGCCGTCGCCACCAAGCTCGCGCAGTTCGGCGACGACTTTTTCGGCCAGCTCGGCGTTTTTCTTGTAGTTGACGACCACCGAGCCCCCCTCGGCGGCGAGCATGCGGGCGACGCAGGCGCCAATCCCGCGCGATGCACCGGAGATGACAGCGACTTTAGCGCTCATTTGGACTCCTCGTTGCGGGCCGCGCGGGCAAACACGTGCCGCGCCACGACCGTCTTCTGGATTTCGTTCGTGCCTTCCTCGAAGCGTTGCGCACGAGCGTCACGGTACACGCGTTCGATCTTCTGCGTATGCCAGTATCCCAGTCCGCCGTGCACCTGCAGGGCCTTGTCGGTGACGCGGGTGAGCATGTCCACGGCCGTCATCTTGGCCATCGACGACAGCGCGCCGGCATCCTCGTCGCCGGCCTCCCAGCACGCGGCGGCCTCGAGGGTGAGCGCGCGGGCCGCGGCGATGTCGGCTTCGTTCTCGGCGATCATGAAGGCGATCGCCTGGCGCGTGTACAGGGGCTTGCCGAAGGTCACACGGTGGCGCGCATAGTCGATGGCCAGCTCCTGCGCCCGTTCGGCCAGGCCCACGCAGCTCATCGCCACCGAGATCCGGCTCGGCGTCAGGAACCCTCCCAGCGCCACGGCCAGACCGTCGCCCTCCCGGCCCAGCCGGTTGGCGACCGGCACCGGTGTGTCGGTGAAGCGCAGCTCGGCATGGTCGGTGCCATGCACGCCCATGGTCGCGGAAGTGTCGATGACTTCGGCGCCTTCGGCGTGACGGTCGACGAGCAGCGCGACGGTGCCGTCCTTGCCGGAGCTGCCCTCGAGCCGGGCAAACAGCAGCCAGTAATCGCAGCGCACGCCGAAGGTGATCAGATGCTTGTGGCCGGACAGGTAGTACGTGTCGCCCTCGCGGCGCACGCGGCTGGTGATGTCCGCGCCGGTGCCGTTGCCGGGCTCGGTCAGGGTGAAGGCGACCTTGATGTCGCCGGCGATCGTCGGACGCACGAACTTGTCGCGCTGTTCCTCGCTGGCAAACGGATTCATCGCGCGCCAGGTGCCGTTGACGACGTGCACGATCATGCGGATCGAGGCGTGCAGACGCGAGAACACCTCCATCAGGCCCATCCACTGCACGAAGCTCAGGCCGCGCCCGCCCAGCCCGACGGGCGCGGCCAGCGACAGGTACCCGAGCCGTTTCAGCTCGTCCCACAGCGCTTCCGGGACGTAGCCTTCGCTGGCCTCGATGCGTTCGCTCCACGTCTCGCCCGGGCCGGTCACCCAGGCGGTGACCTCTTCCAGCAGGGCCTGGTAACGGTCGGCTTCCAGCTCGCTGCCGCGTCCGTCCGCGGTGATGCCGGTCTTGGTCACTTGCGTTTCTCCTGCTCTGGCTTACCGCTGCGCCACCAGGCCACTGGCCCTTTCGCGCAGCACGAACTTCTGGACTTTGCCCACCGCATTGCGCGGGATCGCGTCGATGATCTCCAACCGCTCCGGCCAGTAATGCTTGGACACCTCGTTCTCCTCGAGATATTCCTGCATGCCGGCGAAACTGAGCGTGCTGTCCTTTTTCAGCACCACGAAGGCGCAACCGCGCTCGCCCAGGCGCGGGTCGGGCATGGCGACCAGCGCGACGTCCGCGATGGCCGGATGCCGGTACAGCAGTTCCTCGATCTCGGCGACCGGGATCTTCTCGCCGCCGCGGTTGATGACGTCGCGCACCCGGCCCGTGATGCGCAGGAAGCCGTCCTCGTCGAGCGTGGCCAGGTCGCCCGTGTGGTACCAGCCGTCGGCCGTGAACGCCTCGGCGGTCAGGTCCGGGCGGTCCAGATAGCCGTCGAACATGGTGTCGCTGCGCAGCTCGAAATGACCTTCCTCGCCGGCCGGCAGGCGCCGGCCCGCGGCGTCGACGATGCGCAGCTCGATGCCCTCCAGCGCGCGGCCGTCGGTGCCCCAGACCTTGCTCGGCTCGTCGCTCGGCGCGGCCAGCGTGCCGAGGCAGGTCTCGGTGGTGCCGAACGCGCCGCACACGGCGGTGCCGAGGACGCGCGTGGCACGCTCGGCCAGCGCCCGCGGCACGGCGGCGCCGGTGGCCACGAAGATCCGCAGCGTGCCGGGCGGCCGGGCGCCGTTCTCGACCGCCTCGACCAGGTCCGTGAGGAACGGCGTGGCCGCCTGCACGAACGTCCCCTTCCAGCCCTGCAGCACGGTCAGCGCATGCTCGGGGTCCCAGACCGCCTGCAGCAGTTGCGGCACGCCCAGCACGAAGGCCAGCCACATGCCGTACAGGAACCCCGTCTGGTGCGCCAGGGGCGAAGGAATGTAGATGACCTCGTCCTTGCCGAGCCCCAGATGGCGTACTTCCATCGCGGCGGCGCGGGACAGGGTCGCATGCGTCTGGATGACGCCCTTCGGTTCGCCCGAGGTGCCGGAGGTGAACAGGAGCTGCGCCGGCGCATCGGCGTTGGGCCAACGCGCGTCGATCGCCTTCTGGTCGACGACGACGGCATCCAGCTCGGCCTTCCAGTCGCGCCAGCGGACCGGCCCGGCCTGCGGCAACGCGGCCGGCCCGGGGCGGGCCCCGATGACGAAGACGTCGGTAAGCGGAAGCGCGTCTTCCCCGCGCTGTTCGGAGGCCGCCAGCATCGCGGCGGTCTCCTCCGCGTAGCGGCGGGCACGAAATTCCTCGGGCACGACGAACACCTTCGCACGCGAGCGGCGCAGCGCGAAGGCCACCTCGCGCGAGCGGAAGATCGGCATGATGGGACACACCACGGCCCCGATGCGCATGGTCGCCACCGCAATGACGACGAACTCGACCCAGTTCGGAAGCTGGACGGCCACCCGGTCCCCGGCCGCCACGTCGAGCGAAAGCAGCAACGCCGCGGCCCGGTCGATACGGGTGTTCAATTCGGCCCAGGTGAGATACGAGGAAGTCTCGGCGCGCGCATCCACGACGGCGATGTCGTCCGGCTTCTCCTCGGCCCAGCGCTGGACCCAGGCCTCGCCGGTGATGCGCGCCGCGCGGTCGACCGCCGCCTGGGCAGCCGCGCCGCCCGCGCGCGGCAACTTGCCGTTGGGAACGTGGTTTTTCATCACCTGCATATCGAGGCCGAACGCGTTCATGGACTCGAGAAAGCGGGGATAGGAGATGCGGTAGGCGTGCGGATAGGTCAGCGTCGTGCGCCCCTCGGCGACGGAAGCGGCCACGGCGAGGGCCATCAGCACGCGGTGGTCGTTGAAACTGGAAAGGTCGGCCGCATACAGCGAGGGCACGCCGCGCACGCGCAGCGTCGAGCCGTCGAAATCGACGTCGCCGCCCATGCTGTTGAGCTGCAGCATCGCGGTCACCCGGTCGGACTCCTTCAGGCGCACGTGCTCGACATGCGTGAACCGCGTCTCGCCGTCGGCGAAGCTGGCCATGACCGAGAGGATCGGCAGCATGTCCGGGATGTCCCGGCAGTTGATCGTCACCGGCTTCAGCCGGGCGCTGTCGTGCACGATGCGCGTGCCGCCGGCGCGCTCGTCGACCTCCATCGACACGCCCATCGCGCGGGCGATGTCGAGGAAATCGGCTTCCGGATGATCGACCTGCGCGGCCCGCGTGTGCCGCAGGCCGCGCAGCAGGATATTGGCCGGATGGATCGCGGCGACCGCCACGCCGAACGCGGCCGAGCCGATGTCCGGCGGCATCACCAGGTCGGCGGGATGCGCGGTCTGGTCGGGCTCCACCTCGTAGCGCAGGCCGTCCTCGCTGGCCGCGACCTCGAGGCCGAACTGGCGCATCATGCGGATCGTCAGATCGATGTAGTTGCGCTCGTTGAGCGTGCCGTCGACGATGATGGTGGTCTTGCCGGTGGCGAACGGCGCCAGCAGGATGAGGCCGGAAATCCACTGCGACAAAGTGCCCGAGATGTGCACCTCCCCGCCCGTCGGCCGCTTGGCCTTCACCGCGATCGGCGGGCAGTCGTCGGACGAGGAGGCGTCCACGCCCATCTGGCGCAGCGCCTCGAGCAGGGGGCCGATGGGACGGTGCTGGAAGTACTTCTGCCCCGTGACGACAACGTCGGTCTCGGACAGCGCGGCAAGACCCAGCATGAAGTACAGGGTGCTGCCGGAACTGCCGGCCGAAATCACCTCGCCGCGCGGGCGGTACCTGCCGCCGTGGATGACGAAGCCGCCATCGTCGGTCTCGATGCGGATGCCGAGGTCCTGCAGCAGGTCCACCGTGTACTGGACGTGCCGGGCGTCGGTGAGGCCGGTGATCCGGCTGGTACCGTGTGCGAGCGAGGCCAGGATCAGTGCGCGGTGCGCGTGATACTTGGAATTGGGTACCTCGGCTTCGCCGTCGATCTGAGCATGGGTTCCGAGTACGGAAAGATACATTGGCAGGCCGGTATGACTTCGGGGCAAGTGCGGGACCGGATGGAGACCGGACCTTCCCTGGCGTCATGCCGACCGCCGGGATTCCCAGGGAGCACTCCCTCAGAAGATACCGCGAACCCATGTTGCGCGTCATCCATCCTCCGCCCGAAGCCGCGGCGGCCGGCCGGCTGCTGACAATCGCGCGCCGCCGCCGTACCCTGAAGAAAGAGGGTGGGGTCGGAGGGACCATGGCCTGCGGGCCGGACGATCCGATATGCCAACACGTCATGCGGGAGAGAAACCAGAGGTGGATGATGGAATCGTTATTACCGGGCTGGGCGCCGTAACGCCCATTGGCAACACGGCAGCAGATACCTGGAAGGCACTCCAGGCGGGGCAAAGCGGGGTCGCGCCGATCCGGCAATTCGACGCCACCGGCTTCGCGACCACGATCGCCGCCGAGGTAAAGGGTTTCGACCCGGCCGACCATTTCGAAGGCAAGGACCTGGAGCGGCTCTCGCGCGTGAGCCAGCTGGCCGTCGTGGCGGCGCGCGAAGCCGTGGCCGATGCCGGGCTCGGACCGCGCCTGGACGGGGTGGAAGCCGGGGTGGTGGTCAATTGCGCCGTGTCCGGCTTCGCGGAAATCCAGAACGCCACCGAGACGCTACATGCCAAGGGCCCGCGCGCCGTCAGCCCGACGTTCGTGGCCGCCTCGATCAGCAACATGCCGGCCTGCGAGGTCGCCATGCATCTGGGCATCCACGGCCCCGTCAACGCCAGCGCGCTGGCCTGCGCATCCGGCGCCTACGCGCTGCTCGAGGCACGCACGCTGCTGCTCGCTGGCGACGCGGATATCGTCGTGGCCGGCGGCGCCGACGCGGCCATCACGCCGGCGATGTTCGCCGGGCTGTCCAACATGCACGCCCTGTCGCGCCGCAACGACGACCCGCAGGCGGCCTCGCGGCCGTTCGACGCGGACCGCGACGGCTTCGTGTTCGGGGAAGGCGCGGTCGTGCTGGTGCTGGAGCGGCGCAGCCACGCCCTGCGCCGCGGCGCCCGTGTATATGCCGAGGTGCTGGGCGGCGCGCTGACCTGCGACGCGTTCCACATGGTGGCGCCCGAGCGCAGCGGCAAATACGCGGCCGAGGCCATTTCCCGCGCCTTGAGAAGCTCCGGGCTCGACCCCGCCGAGGTGGATTACATCTGCGCGCACGGCACCTCCACCAAGGCCAACGACCGCACCGAGACCCTGGCCATCAAGCGCGCGTTCGGGGACGCGGCCGGTTCGCTGGCGGTATCGGCGCCCAAATCGATGACCGGACACCTGATCGGCGCGGCCGGATCCTTGGCAGCGCTGGACTGCGCCCTGTCGATCCACGACGGCGTCATCCCGCCGACCCTCAATTACACCACGCCCGATCCCGAATGCGACCTCGACTACGTCCACGGCTCAGCGCGCAAACAAGCCGTGCGCTACGCATTGACCAACGCCTTCGGCTTCGGCGGCCAGAACTGCGTCGTGGCCTTCGGCCCGGCCCGGGACACCCCGGAACAACGGTAACCCGCACCGCGCAAAACGGACGGCCGGCAATTCTTCAACCCATAGGCGACGACCTGCTTTATGTAGGAGCGCACCCGGGCGCGACCGGCGTGATGCTACAGGGAGGGCTGATGTTGTCGCGCCCGGGTGCGCTCCTACACGAAAAGCGGGCGGTCACTCGTAAATCCGGGGGTTTTTCGAAATCCCCCGGGTGGCTCCGCACTTGCGTCGCGTGGCCAGCCGTGTAGTCTGGTCGCACGTTTTTGCGTGG
>CAZMMO010000079.1:0-8610 GCA_964567365.1 uncultured Rhodanobacteraceae bacterium
CCTGATTCACGCTTTTCGAGACCCCCACGTAGGAGCGCACCCGGGCGCGACCGGCCTCAAAGCTCATCGGACGCTGATGCCGGTCGCGCCCGGGTGCGCTCCTACGAAAAGCGGTCAGCCGTTCCGAACAGCGGGTCGCTGTGGCTGTTGCGCCCGGTCTCGAGATGTCCCGCAAAATGGCGACGGAAGCCCGGCTGGTCCGAGCGGCGCACGTCCAGATCGTACCAGCCCTGGCTGGACGCCAACGGCCACGCATGCCGCCAGGGGCGTCCGGCGGGCAGGTCGAAAACCCGCACCCGGCGCGTGTGGGCATCGCGGATCGTCAGCTGCACCCGTTGCGTCGGCGTCATCTGCAGCTCGACCGCGCCGCCGGCCTTGTCGTAGCGCAACGCAAGCTCGCCCGGATGCTGGTCCGGCAGGCCTTCCAGGACGCGGTAGAAGCCGTTCGGGCCGTGGACTTCGAGCGCATAGCGGCCGGGCGATTTCCACGAGCCATGCAGGCTGGCGCCGGCGCCAACCGTATAGGAGCGCGGCACCAGGTTTCCCGACCGCACCTGGAAGCTGGCCGTGGCCGAGCCGCGGTTGCGCAGCCCCAGGTCGATGCCCGCGGCGGTGACGCGGGGCTCCACGTGCAATTCGTAGGGCACGGGCCGGGCCGGGCGCTGGCCGGGTTCCTGCGTCGGCATGCGCGGCTCGGCGGGCGGCTCCGGGGTGTACTTCTGGCTCAGGTAGGTCCGGTAGAGCACGTCCCAGTCGCGACGCTGGGGCGGCGCGTACGCGGCCGTCCGGGGCAGGTCGGGTTCGTACTCCGAGGGATGGGCGAAATCGAGCGTGGAGGTCAGGTCGCCGCAGACCGCGCGGCGCCAGGGCGTGATGTTCTCGGCACGCACGCCGAAACGCTCCTCGGCGAAACGCAGCATGGAGGTATGGTCGAACACCTGCGAGTTCACCCAGCCGCCCTTGCTCCACGGGGAGATGACGATCATGGGCACGCGCAGGCCCAGGCCGTAGGGCCCGCCCGGAACCTCGCGGGCGCCGGGATAGATTTCGTTTTCGGTGGAGACGGTGGACTGGCCCATCGCCGGCCCCATCGGCGGCGTGGCGGGCACGACGTGGTCGAAGAAGCCGTCGTTTTCGTCATAGGTCAGGAACAGGACCGTCTTGCTCCACACTTCCGGATTGGAAGTCAGGGCATCGAGGATCTGCGCGGTGTACCAGGCGCCCCAGTTGGCCGGCCAGTAGGGATGCTCGCTGTAGGCCCCGGGCGCGATGATCCACGAGATTTTCGGCAGGCGGTCGTTGCGCACGTCGCTGCGCAACTCCTGGAACAGGCTGCCGCCGTCCATCACGCGGGTGCCGGTGCGCGCGTTGCGGTACAGCGCCGAATGGGCCTTGGCCTGCTGATAGGCCTTGAAGAACAGCAGCGTGTTGCAGCCGTAGTTGCCCATGTACGGATTGCGGCCCAGGCCCCAGTAGTTGCCGGCGCTCATGCCGCGGCCCACGTCCTGGTAGATCCGCCAGGACACGCCTGCCTGCGTGAGCCGCTCCGGATAGGTCGTCCAGTCGAGCGGGACCGCCGGGTCCAGGTTGTCCACGGCCGGGCCGCCGCCCTTGCCGTCGTTGCCCACCCAGCCGGTCCACATGTGCATGCGGTTCGGCTGCGTGGGCCCCAGCAGCGAGCAGTGGTAGGCGTCGCAGACGGTGAACGCGTCGGCCAGCGCGAAATGGAAGGGAACGTCTTCGCGCGCGAGATGCGCCATGGTGAGCGCGTTCTTGTACCACACCCAGCTGTCGTACCAGCCCTCCCGCCAGGCCGCGTGGGTGCTGTTCCAGTCGTGCCGCGGACCCCACAGAAAACGCATGCCCAGGTCGGGCACGTCGGGGCGATAGGGCAGCACCGGACCGTCGGGACCGGGCTGGGACCACACCGCGTCCCCGTTCGGCATCCGCGCCGGATGCGGATCGCCGAATCCGCGCACCCCGCGCAGGGAGCCGAAGTAATGGTCGAACGACCGGTTCTCCTTCATCAGGAACACGATGTGCTCGACATCCTCCAGCGTGCCGGTGCGGTGATGCGCGGGAACGGCGAGCGCCTTGCGGATGGAAAGCGGAAGCGCGGCCGCGGCGGCGCCCGCACCCAGCATCTGCAGGAATCTGCGGCGTTCTGTATCCATGGATCGACTCCGGTGGAGAGGGGTGGATCGGCATGTGCAGCGGGGTTTTCAGCGCCCGCGGAAAGGCCCCGCCGGCGAGAACTTCGCTGGCGCATGACCGGGCATCGACGGCGCGCCCGGCGCGCTCATGCCAGGTCCAGCGTGCTGGTGAGGTCGCCGGGCTTGATCCCGCTGGCCTTGTGCATGGCCTGATCGCGCAAGACGATCCCGGGCAGCGGGTCGAGGCCGAAGCGGCGGTTGAGCAGGCGCTGGATGGAGCCGGTGTCGAACACGGCATGCTCGACATGCCCCTTCTTGGCGAACGGCGAGACCACGACGGCCGGGATGCGGGTGCCGGGGCCCCAGCGGTCGGCCCTGGGCGGCGCCACGTGGTCCCACCAGCCGCCGTTCTCGTCGACCGTGATGATGACCATGGTGTGTTCCCACTGCGGGCCGTTCTTGATCGCCTCGACGACGTGGCGGATGTGCGTGTCCCCCAGTTCGAGGTCGGAATAGCCCGAATGCATGTTGAAGTTGCCCTGCGGCTTGTAGAAAGCCACCTGTGGCAGGCGGCCGGCCACGATGTCGGCGATAAAGCGATTGGTGTCGGCGGAATTGCCCACGCCGCCGTCGCGCAGATGCGCGCCGCGCGCCGCGGTCCCGGGCGCAAAACTCCGGAAGTAGTTGAGCGGCTGGTGGTGCGGCTGGAAGCGGGGGCTCTGGGGAAACTTGTCGCTGATGCCATGCTGGCCCTTGCCGTCCAGGGCCATCTGCCAGGCACCGCCGTACCAGGCCCAGTCCACGTCCTTGGCCGAGAGGGTGTCGCCGATGGTGAGGTGGGTCTGCGGCGGCAGGATGTAGCCGCTGGCCAGGCTGGCCAGGCGCGGGTCGTCCGGGTCCTTGTTCCAGCTGGGCTGGTAGGGCGGGCCGAAGGTGTTGACCGCGTAGAAATCCGGGGTCAGGTTGCCGTAATGCGACGCGAACTTGGGTCCCCCGTCCATGGCGCTGGCGGGAGAGTCGGCGGCCAGCTTGAGCCGCGTGCCGGCCGGGTCGTCGCCCTCCAGCACGGCGATCATGCGTTTGGCCGGGCTCTTGTCGGCATCCGGATACACCGGCGGCCGGGCCGCGACCAGGTACTGGTGGTTGAGGAACGAGCCGCCGAAGGCGCCCATGAAGAAGTTGTCGCACAAGGTGTATTCGCGCGCGAGCTTCCACAGGTGGAAATTGTCCGCGTTGTTGGCGTAGCGGCCCATCACCAGGGCGCCGCTGTCGCCCCAGGCGACGAAACCGTCGTTCTTGCCACCGTTGATCTGCCGCTGGTTGCGGTAGAAGCGGTGCACCAGGTCGCGCGTGACCAGGCCGTGCGGCAGCGGTTCGCCGCCAGGCGCATGCAGCGTCCACGGCGCGTTCGCCAGGCCGGTGATGGCGTCCTCGCCGATCTGCCAGTCCTTGCCGTCGAGGGTCTGCTGGTGCGGAACCAGGCCTTCCCAGACCGGCGGCAGGGATTTCAGCACGCTGCCGTCGCGGTCGCGTTGCAGCAGCCGTTCGGCAGGCACGCCGGACAGCGGTTGCTGCAGACCGGGGAAATCCGCGAACAGGTTGTTGAAGCTGCGATTCTCGCAATAGATCACCACGACGTGGCGGACATGCTCGCGCAGCGCGGCATCCAGGGCATTGGTGCGCGGCGCGGCGGTCGTGGCGCCGCCGCCCGAAGACGGCGAACCGGAGGTGCAACCGCCCAGCGCCAGAGCGGCACCGGCCAGTACCATCTCACCCAGCACCTTGCGCCGCGACGGATTGTCCGGCGTATCTGGACGGGGATCATCGGAACGGGGGGATTTGGTGGAATCGTTCATCACTGCACCTCGGCAAGAACCGCGATCCGGCAGCGCACCCTCGCGGCCGGCCGCCCGTCTCCCGTCACGCGGACCGCACGATGCCAGCCTTTCCGAAGGAAGGCACCGCCCGATGCTTCCCCTTGCGCGCGGCACCGGGGCGAGACAAGGCCAACCGGCGACAGCGAACCGGACACGATCCAGGCACGAGAACGGAACGTCCGTTCAGCATACACGCCGGCAAAATGCGCGTACATGGCAACGCCTCCATGCTGACATGCATGGCAACGCAACCTTCGGCGATCATGGCACTTCGACTTCGCCTGCCTTGAGCCGGTCGAAGGGCTCCGTGCGAACGGTGGTTTGCGGACGAAGCCCTCAATCCCCCGAACAGGCGGCGCGCTCCCTGGGGCTGTCGCCGGTGCCGTCCGGCTCCGACTCGGCCCACACGACCAGCCCGTTGAGGGTGGCATTGGGAAACAGCACGGCCGTGTGCTCGACCAGGGGCAGCAGGGTTCCGGCGTCGCCGCCGCTGAGCAACAGCACGGGGGCGCCGCCCAGGGCCGGGGCCATGCGCGCGACGAAGCGGTCCACCAGCGCCGCGCAGGCGTTCCAGCAACCCGACTCCACGGCATCGGCCGTGTTGGTCGCGGCATCGACCAGGCGCCCGGCCATCTGCGGCCGGACCCGGACCGTGGCATCGAGCACGGACTGCCGCATCAGGTGCGGGCCGGGGCCGATCAGGCCGCCCAGATGCTGTCCCTCGCCCGTCAGGGCATCGAGCACGATCGTGGTGCCCACGTGCACCAGGACGCAGGGCGCGTGGCCGCGGGCATGCGCCGCGACCATCGCCAGGAAGCGGTCCACGCCGAGAATCTGCGGCTGGGCGTAGGAATTGCGGACGCCGCACGCCTGCGCGGGCGTGCGCACCCAGGTCACCGGCACTCCGAAGTGGGCCAGCACCGCGGCCTCCACCCGTGCCTCGCGCTCGGCATCCACGACCGAGGCCGCCCACACGCCCTGCGGCGGCGGCGCCAGGTCCGCCCAGGTCCGCTGCAGGATGTCGACGGGCAATTCGTCCCAGTCGTGCGCCTGCGCGTCCCTGAGGCGGCCGTCGGCACCCGCCACACCCCATTTGACGCGGGTATTGCCCAGGTCGAGCAGCAGCTTCATTGCGCGCGCACCGAGACTTCGGCGCTGTCCACGCGGCGCTCGCCGTCGGCGGCCAGCACGCGCAGGGCGCCCAGCGCATCCACGCCGCCGCCGGTGCCCTCGAAGCGGCCCTGCGCGCCGCTGATCCGCAGGCGCCGGTCGCGCAACAGGTCCAGACGGGAAAAATCGTCGGCGAAGGCGGCAAAGCCTTCCGCATCGAAGTGGCGCAGGCTGTCGCGCAGGCGCGCAACCACCCCCGCGACCAGTCGATCCCTCGGTGGCGGCGCACCCGCGCACAATCCGGCCAGGTCCGCCACCGGCTGGTCGATCCGTCGGCGCACGGCATCGGGCAGGCGCACGTTGATGCCCACGCCGATGATGGCGGTGCACGGTCCCTGGAATTCACCGCCCATTTCGACCAGGATGCCGGCCAGCTTGCCCCCGCCGGCCAGGACATCGTTGGGCCACTTCAGCCCGACGCCCTCGATACCGGCATCCTCCAGGGCCCGGGCCACGGCCACGCCGACCGTCAGCGACAGGCCCGACAGGCCGGCGAAACCGCGCTCGAAGCGCTTCAGGCACGACAGGTACACGTTGAGACCCGGCGGCGACAGCCAGCTCCGTCCGCGGCGTCCGCGGGCGGCCGATTGCCCTTCGGCCAGCACCACCGAAAGGTCCGGCAGATCCGCCTGCCGTCTCGCCACCTCGCTGGAGGTGGAGTCCAGTTCCCAGTGCACTTCGAGAACACCCGACTCCGTTGACGACGACGCCAGCTGCCGGGCGATGGCCTGCTCATCCAGCAACTGGATGGGCCACGGCAGGCGATAGCCCTGACCGCTGCGCGCGTCGACCGGCAGGCCCCGCGCGCGCAGGGCTTCGACGTGCTTCCACACGGCCGCGCGGGTCACGCCCATGCGCCGGGCCAGATCCGCCCCCGATACCGGGCGGCCCGATGCCAGTGCACGGAGCAATTCGCGGGACTGCAGCAGATTCTTCATCAACAGGGCGAGGGAACCGGTGAAGACCCCGATCATTACCCTGCGGATCGCAAGGCGAACGCGCTGGCGGACTGTCGAGGCGACGGGCCGAAATGATGCGGGAAGGCAAATCGGCGGAAACAGGGATTCTATAGGACACGGTCACGCCCAACCAAGCGCCGCCATGACCGCCTGCCCCGGCATCACCGCCAACAGGGGGACGAACGCCGCGCCGCAAGCGGAGGACACTGGTGCCTGCCGCCGTTTTCTGCAAGGATAAGCAATTCACCCGCAGGATCGACCGGGGGTTGTCATGAAAGCGTCCCTGCTGCTGATGGGGCTGACCACGGGCATGATGGCCGTGGGCGCGGTCCACGCCGCCGACACGCCCGGCCACGCGCGCCTGTCGACGCTCCGCGGCCAGACCCTGGTGGCCGCATCCACGTCCGGTGACGGCCTGCTCTCGACCCTGCGCAACCTGCTGTCGCCCGATCCGGCTCCCCGTACCCGTGCCACCGACCGCGCTCCATGTGGCGACGACACCGGCCGTGATACGGCCGACCCGGCGATCCGTGGCGCGGCAAGTCCCGGCCCCGTCGGACAAGCCGCGGCCGGTACCGCCCGGGCCGACGACGACATCCCGCGTCCGGCCGACAACCTCGGCGACGGAACCGATGTGCGCAGACCGGCGCCCGCACTGGGCTGGCAGTCGCTGCTGCCTGGATCCATCCAGTAGCCGACCTCGAAAAACGCTTTTTGCAGGGCCACCGGCCTGTTTCGGCCCCAAGCCACTTCCGTCCGTGATGATGCTCCAGGTAGGAGCGCACCCGGGCGCGACGGCATCGGCGTTCCATGGGCCTCGCGCCCGTCGCGCCCGGGTGCGCTCCTACCCATGTGATGGGGGTGGCGACATTCGGCCTCGGGTTTTGCGTCCCGTCCACGGCCTCACCCGGAAGCGAACCGCACGCAGAACCGTGCCCCGCCCAGTTCCTCGGACCGGCCCACCTCCAGCGTGGCGCCATACGCCTTGACGATGTCCTGCACGATGGCCAGGCCGATGCCGTGCCCGTGTACGCGTTCGTCGCCACGTACGCCGCGCTGCAGGACGCGGTCGATCTGGTCGTCGGCAATTCCCGGACCGTCGTCCTCGACCACGATCTCCAGCCCCGGCCGACCGCGGCCACGCACCGGCAGGGCGTGGATGGAAAGCAGCACGCGATGGCGTGACCACTTGAAGGCGTTCTCCAGCAGGTTGCCCATCAGCTCCAACAAATCGCCCTGCTCGCCGAAGAAGAAACACTCGGTGGCATCGTCCATGTCGAACTCGCACAGCACGCCCCGCGACGCGTACACCTTCTCCAGGCTCTGCACCAGGTCCTCGGCACGGCTCACCACCGCCACCGGGGTGGCAAAGGTCTGGTGGCCGGACGTGGCCGCGCGCGACAACTGGTAGGCCACCAGCTCGTCCATGCGCCGAACCTGGGCCGCCAGGTCGGTGTGCAGACCCGGCGCGATATCGTCCGATTCCAGGCGCGAACGGATCACCGCCAGCGGCGTCTTCAGGCTGTGCGCAAGATCGGACAGGGTGTTGCGGTAACGCGCCAGATGCTCGCGCTCGCTGGTGATGAAGGTGTTGAGGCTGCGGGTCAGCACCGACAGCTCGAACGGATAGTGCCCGCCCAGCCCGTCGCTGTCGCCGCGTTCGATGCGCTCCAGGTCCGCCGATACCCGCCGCAACGGCGACAGGCTCCAGCGCAACAGCAGGAACTGCAGCAGCACCAGCACCAGCCCCAGACCGAACATCCACAGGAACAGCGTGCGCCGGTACACCGCCAACTGCTGCTGGAACTGGGTCTCGGTCTTGGCCACGCTGAAGGTCAGATCCACCGGCTGGTGCGAGGGCGTCTCGTAGACCACGCTCAGGCTGTACACATACACCCGCCCGACATCGGTATCCAACGGGCCGCGAAACACCGGCCGCCCCGGCTCCAGGTGGGCACCCACCGGCAGGTTGCGGCCGATGGCCGAGGGCGACTCCCAGTGGAAACCGCTTCTGCCGTTGATGACGGCATACAGTCCCGAGCCGGGGCGCAGGAAGTCCGCGTTGGGCATGGTGTCGGGCACCAGCACGCGGCCATTGCGCGCCATGTCGGTCCCGGCCAGCAAGGCGTAGGTATAGCTCTGCAGACGATCCTGCAGGCTGCTGCGCGCGCCCTCGTAATAGGCGCGGTCAAGCGCCAGGCCGGTCAGGCCCAGAAACGCGACCAGGGCCAGGATCGTGGCCAACGTGGAACGAGCGGCCAACGACAAAGGGCGTTGTGACGAACCCGGCGCGGACAATCACCTCTCCCCCCCGAAGAACACTGCGGACAACCCTGCTGCCGCCTCAGGCGCCATCTTCTTCGGTTTCATTGCGCGGGATGGCAAAGCGGTAGCCCCGCCCGCGCACGGTCTCGATCGGCTTGATCGTGCCTTCCGGATCCAGCTTGCGGC
>CAZMMO010000080.1:0-7049 GCA_964567365.1 uncultured Rhodanobacteraceae bacterium
GCCAGCTTGCCGTCCTTGAGCACCACGGTCGGCGTCATCGAACTCAGCGGCCGCTTGCCGGCTTCAACCTGGTTGATCACGCCCTGCACCAGGCCGGCGCCGTTGGCCACGCCCGGCTTGGCGGTAAAGTCGTCCATCTCGTTGTTGAGGTAGAAGCCGGTGTCGCCGGCCATCTGCTTGATGCCGAACAGGTAGTTGATGGTGTAGGTCACGTCGACCGCGTTGCCGTCCTTGTCCACGACGGCGTAGTTGGTCGTGTTGTTGCCTTCCTTGGCTGGCAGGAAGCTCTTGATCTCGGACGAGGGCGTGGCCTGGTCCGGCTTGATGGTGGAACGCAGTTTTTCCGCGTAGGCCGGCGAGAGCAGCTTCTTGATCGGGTTGTGCACGAAGTCCGGGTCACCCAGGTAGGTGTTGCGGGTGGCGAAGGCGCGGCGCTCGGCTTCGGCGAAGTAGTGGATGTACTTGACCGAGGCATAGCCCCACTTGCCGAGCGGGTAGGGCTCGAGAATGTTCAGGGTCAGGCACAAGGTGGTGCCGCCGGAACTGGGCGGCGGCGCGGAGATGATGGTGTAACCGTGGTACTGGCACTGGATGGGCTTGAGCCACTCCACGTTGTAGTTGGCGAAATCCTTCATGGTGAACAGGCCGCCGTTGGCGTTGCTGGCCTTGACGATGGCCTTGGCGATCGAACCCTTGTAGAAGGCGTCGGTGCCGCCCTTGGCGATCTTCTCCAGCGAGTTGGCCAGGTTGGTCTGCACGATCCGGTCGCCGGCCTTCCAGGGCTTGCCGTGGTTGCCGAACACGGCGGCCGAGTTCGGGTGCTTGTTGATCGCCTTCAGGTCGCGGTTGATGATCTCGGCATCGCCCTTCTCGAGGACGTAGCCGTCACGGGCCAGCTTGATGGCCGGGGCGATGACTTGCGCCACGCTCATGGTGCCGTATTTCTTCAGGGCCGTATTGAGGCCCATCACCGTGCCGGGCACGCCCACGCCCAGATAGGTCTTGCTGGTGCGGCCCTTGGCCACGTTGCCGTCCTTGTCCAGGAACATGTCGGTGGTGGCTTTCAGCGGCGCCTTCTCGCGGAAGTTCAGGAACAGGTTCTTGCCGTTGGCCAGGTGGATGGTCATGAAGCCGCCGCCGCCGATGTTGCCGCAGCACGGTTGCGTCACGGCCAGGGCATAACCCACGGCGACCGCCGCGTCGATGGCGTTGCCGCCGGCCTTGAGAATCTGCAGGCCCGCCTGTGTGGCCAGGTGCTGGTCTGACACCACCATGGCGTGCTTGGCGGTGACCGGCTGGGCCTGGCGCAGGGCGGCCTGGGTGGCGGCCGGCGCATGTGCGAAGGGACCGTTGCCTTCGCCGGCGGTGGCCGCGGTGCCGGCCGGGGCGGGGGCGGTCGAACTGGCCGGAGAGGTCGGGGTTTGGGTGCTGCCGGCCGGGTTCTGGCCACTGCAGGCACCGAGACCGAGCACGACCAGGATCGTGACCAGCAGGGGATGCCGCCACCAGCGGTTGCCGCAATGCATGGAAGTCGGTCGGGGCGGGGCGGCGTGGTGCCGCGGACGGTTGCTGTCGATCATGATTCACCCTCCGGTATCAAGTCCCTGAGCATAGTCGCTGGCCGACAGGGCCCACCAATGAAAAAACCTGAAGCTTGCATAACTGCAGGTTGTGATCGGATTGCCGCCTTCCGAAGTGGTCGAGGGCATGGGGGAAGGTTTGGCCGGTGGATGTCGGCCCGTTTTTCGGCCCCGCTCGAACGCGTGGATGTGGCCCAGCAAAGGCCGGAACGGCAAAAGCCGGGAATTCATTCTGGAGGTATCGCCGGCACATGCACAGCGGCGTGGAAGGGGAATTTCCATAACCTTTTTCTATGCATGCTGCTTATTTTTTCATTTGTGGGACTTATGCGGGATTGTCTATTTTTTTAACGACTACTTCACACCCAGAAGTAGGGCGGGCAACGCTTCAGAAGCGGCCGGGGGAATCCTTCTTTGATTACTAATTAGAAGAGGGTACCGGCACATGAAGGGCAAATATCCACACAATTTTTGTCGGCGCACGACCTTCCGGCGCAAGGCGCTGGTGTTGGCCATCGGCTCGTCGGTGGCGTTGGGCTTTGCGAGCGGCGCCTGGGCACAGGCGACCACGGGCACCATCTACGGTTCCGCACCGGCGGCGCCCAACGAGTCGATCCAGATCACCGGCGGTTCGGGCTTCAACCGTACGGTGCCGGTGGACGAATCCGGCCGCTATTCGGTCACGCTTCCGGTGGGCTCCTATACGGTGTCGCTGGTACGCGATGGCCAGGTAGTCCAGAGTCGCAGCGGGGTGTCGCCGGCGGCGGCAGGCGCCGTGGTGGTGAACTTCTCCGCGACAGGCGCGGAGAATGCCGTGAACCTGGGCGCCGTCAACGTGTCGGCCAATGCCATCCCGGTCATCGACGTGAGCACCACCAACCAGGTGACCACGATCACGGCCGAGCAGTTGCAACGTTTACCGCTCGGACGCAGCGCCGCGGACATCGCCATGCTGGCGCCGGGCGTCAATATGGGCTCGCCGCAGTTGAACGCGGGTCCACTGGGAATGGGCGTGAACGTGTTCGGCGGCGCATCGACCGCCGAGAATGCGTACTACATCGACGGCATGAACGTGACCAGCGCGCTCAATGCGCAGGGCGGTCTCGAACTGCCGTACGGCGCCATCGAGCAGCAGCAGACCTTCATCAGCGGTTACGGCGCCAAGTACGGTCGTTCGATCGGCGGCGTGATCAACCAGATCGGCAAGAGCGGCACCAACGAATGGCATTTCGGTGCGCGCATGCAGTGGGATCCTTCGGGCTGGGCCGCCCCCAAGCGCAACTACTACTACGTGAATCCGTTGTCCACGGCAGAGGGCCAGCGCCCCGGCGACCTGCAGGCCTACAACGAAAGCGACCATGGCCAGTCGCGCGTCTATGACGTCTATCTCAGCGGTCCGTTGATCAAGGACAAGCTGTTCTTCTTCGTGTCCGCCGAAGCGCAGAAGTCCACCGGCACTTCCATCGGCAACGTCTACAGCCCCTTTGCCTATGACTACGACACGCAGCGGCCGAAGATCTTCGCCAAGTTGAACTGGAACATCAACGACAGCAACATCCTCAGCCTGACCGGCCTGAAGACCTCGCGCAACGAGTGGGAGTCGGTCTACGACTTCGACTACGACACCTTCAGGATCGGGGACTTCGACCACCTGGCGCAGACCAGCAAGACCGACTTCAAGATGTGGGTGGCCAACTACACCTCCTACCTCACCAACAACCTGACCCTGAGCGCCATGGTCGGCAAGACGCAGGGCAAGTACTTCACCATGCAGCCGGCCTATCCGGGTTTCGATCCGAGCCTGCCCCACATTGGTGGCGTGTCGGTACAGAACCCCGCGTTCGTGCCGCCGGGCGGCATCCAGAATTCACAGAGCAATTCGACGCAGGACATCCCGTCGCACGAGGTCGATGTCCTCAGCTACCGTGTGAGCCTGGACTATCGGTTGGGCAACCACGACCTGCAGGTTGGCATCGACAACATCAGCTCCTGGGACATGGATGATGGCTACAACATGACCGGTCCGGGATATGCCTGGTACTACGGGCGTGCCGATCCCAACACCCCGCTGTTCGGTGTTGATCCCGCGGTCCCCCCGTACGTGGGCCCGGTCCCGTCCAGCAGCTGCCATACGGGCCAGGACAACAAGGTGCACTGCTACTACGTGCAAAAGCGCGTGGACATGCAATCGGCATCGATCAAGGTCTATCAGCGTGCGCAGTACATCCAGGACAACTGGCAGGTCACGCCCAACCTGCTGTTGAACCTGGGCCTGCGCAACGACCAGTTCACCAACTACGACTCCTTCGGCGTGCCCTACATCCGCCTGACCAAGCCGCAGTGGGCGCCGCGCCTGGGCTTCAGCTGGGACGTGCACGGCGATTCCACGCTGAAGGTGTTCGGCAACGCCGGCCGGTACTACCTGGCGCTGCCGCTGACCACGGCCACGTCCATCGCCGCGCCCGTGATCGCCACCAATCTGTTTGGCACCTACACCGGCATCGACCAGCAGACCGGTGAGCCGATCGGCTTCCAGCCGATCTCGCCGCAGAACCCCGCGACCGGCGTGTCGATCGACAACGAGTACGGCCAGCCCAAGGATCCGAAGGTATCCACGTCCGCGAACATCAAGGCGGAGTATTCGGACAACTTCGTGCTGGGCATGCAGCAGAAGTTCCAGATGCTGGGCACGGACTGGGTATTCGGCGCCACCGGCACTTACCAGAAGATGGACCGCATCATCGACGACTACGACGACATCCAGCGCGAGTGCGCCGTCGGCCGTGCCGCCGGCTATGACTGGCTGACCCCGGACGACTGCAGCGACTATGCCCAGAGCCTGATCCTGATCAATCCGGGCGTGACCAACCACATCTTCCTGAAGGCTCCGGATGGCAGCCTGGTGCCGGTCACGTTCACCAAGGAGGAACAGGGCTTCACCAAGGGGCCGACCCGCCGCTACTACTCGCTGGACCTGTCGCTGACACATGCCTGGGACGGCAAGTGGTTTGCCAAGATCGATTACGTGTTCGCCAAGACCTGGGGCAATACGGAAGGCCCGGTGAGCACCTATTCCCAGCAGAGCGGTTCGTACGAGTCGCTGACCACGGCGTGGGATTTTCCGGAGAGGATGGAGTATTCCTCCGGCGTGCTGCCCAACGACCGCAGGCACCAGCTCAAGGTCTACGGTGCCTACGCCATCACTCCGGAGTGGACGGTCAGCGCCAACTGGTATCTGGCTTCGGGCACCCCTCGTCTTTGCCGCGGTTATTACGGACCGGACCAGACGCACTTGCACGGTTCCAGCACCTACTACTGGTGCGGCGGCAAGCCGGTGCCGCCGGGTTCGCTGGGACGCCTGCCGTGGACCCGCAGCCTGGACGTGAAGCTGGATTACCGGCCGGCCTGGGCCCAGCACAAGCTGGACTTCAAGCTGTCGGCGTTCAACCTGTTCAACCGGCAGGAGCCGTTGTTCATCAACGACTTCTTCGAGAGCACGCAGAACCCCAACCCCGACTACGGGCGGATCAACAACTCGCAGGCGCCGCGTTTCATCCGCTTCTCCGTCAGCTACAACTATTGATCCGCATCCAGGATCCCCTCTTGCGCCGGGCCCATGCCCGGCGCCTTTTTGCAGCCGGTCCGCGGGCGACGTAGTCTGTGCGTGCTTCCGTGAAAACCGTGCAGGGACGACGACGACATGACCACTCCCACGCAGCCCCGGCCCTTGCCTGACCGCGCGTCACCGCCGCTTTCGCGGGCGGCTTCCCGCCTGATGGACAGGGCTCGCGAACAGTGGCGGCAGCGCCAGTTCGATGCGGCCGGGCAGACGCTGACCCAGGTGCTGGCCCTGGCCCCCGACCATCCCGAAGCCGTGCGCATGCTGGGCATGACGGCCCAGCGGCGCGGCGATCATGCCGGGGCGGCCGATTGCTTCCGGCGCGTCATCGAGGTCTGGCCGGACGATGCGGACGTGCATGTCGGGTTGGGCATCGCCCTGTACGAGCAGGGCCAGGTCGATGCGGCCATCGCCCATCTGCGTCAGGCCTGCAGGCTGGAACCGACCTCGGCGATGGCGTGGTTCAACCTTGGCGAAGCCGTCGGGCGTGAGGCGCGCACCGAAGAGGCCGTCGACGCGCTGCAACGCGCCATCCAGCTGAACCCGAAGCACCTTTCGGCCCGCCTTTCGCTGGCCCGGGCGCGGGCCAACCAGGGACGCATCGACGATGCCGTGGCCGAATTCCGCGGGGTGCTGCGGCACGACCCGGGCAATGCCGAGGCGTGGTTCGGGCTCTCCAACCTCAACACGCTGCGTTTCGATGCGACCGATGCCGCGGCCCTGCAACGCACCCTGGCACGCCAGGGCCTGTCGGTCCGCGATCGCGAATTGCTGGAGTTCGCCCTGGCCAAGGCGCTGGAAGGACAGGGCGAGTATGCGCAGGCTTTTGAGTTGTTCCGGTCCGCGAACGCGTCGCGCCGCCAGCGGGTGACGTGGGACTCGGCGGGCGAGCGCAGGAGGGTGCAGGCCATCGAGCGCATCTACACGGGCAAGAAGCTGCCCGATACCGGTTCGCAACGCGGCCGCGAAGTCATTTTCATCATCAGCATTCCGCGTTCGGGCTCGACCCTGGTCGAGCAGATCCTCGCTTCGCACCCGGAGGTCGAGGGCGCCAACGAAATCCAGGACCTGCGCCAGGTGATCGACAACGAAACCGCGCGCCGGCAATCGGCGTTCCCGCTGTGGGTACCGGATGCGGCGGCACAGGACTGGCGGCGCATGGGCGAGGATTACCTGGAGCGGACCCGACGCTGGCGTCGGACGCGACCACGGTTCACCGACAAGAGCCTGGTCAACTGGTACCTCGTGGGCGCGGCCTTGACCATGTTGCCGGCGGCCCGCGCGGTGATCGTCCGGCGCGATCCGGTGGAGACCTGTCTGGGTTGTTTCCGCCAGTGTTTCAGCGAGGCCAGCGGCTTTGCCTGCGATCTCGACGAAATGGCCGACTACTGCATCGACTTCCTGCGCCTGTCGCGTTTGTGGCATCGGCAGTATCCGCAGCGCGTGTTCGACCTGCGTTATGAGTCCCTGGTGGCGGAGCCGGAGCCGGTGATCCGCCGCCTGCTGGATTTCTGCAGCTTGTCCTTCGACCCCGCCTGCCTCGAGCCGCACAAGACCCCACGTACCGTGCTGAGTCTGCCCAGCGCGGCGCAGGTACGCCAGCCCCTGCGCCGCGACACCGCGCGCGGCGCGCTCTATGGCGACAAGCTGGATGGCCTGCGTGAACGCCTGCGGCGCGCGGGGGTGCTGGACGAATGAGGCCGTTTTGGCGCTTGAGGCGGGTCGCGCCCAGGTGCGCTCCTACAAAAAAATGCAATCCGTTGTAGGAGCGCACCCGGGCGCGACCCGCCTCGATCTCCAAACCCTACCCAGGCCTGCGGTAGCGGAACATGTCCAGGCCTTCGGTATCG
>CAZMMO010000080.1:7149-8530 GCA_964567365.1 uncultured Rhodanobacteraceae bacterium
GATCCGCAGGCCATGGTCCAGCCCAGGGTGCCGTGGCCGGTGTTGAGGTACAGATTGTCGAAGGGCGTGGCGCCGACGATCGGCGTGCCGTCCGGGGTGGCCGGGCGCAGGCCGGCCCAGAACTCGCCCCGGCCGAGGTCGCCGCCATGCGGGTACAGTTGCTTGACGACTTTTTCCAGAGTGGCGCGGCGGCGCGCGGGTTTGGACAGGTCGTAGCCGCAGACCTCGGCCATGCCGCCGATGCGTATGCGCTGGTCGAAGCGGGTGATGGCCACCTTGTAGGTCTCGTCCAGGACGGTCGAGGTGGGCGCCATGTCCGGGTCGGTGATGGGCAGGGTCAGCGAGTAGCCCTTCAGGGGGTATACCGGCAGGTGGATGCCCAGCGGCGCGAGCATCTTCGGGGTGTAGCTGCCAAGGGCCAGCACGTAGCGGTCGGCGTGCTCGAGCTTGCCGTCGATGCGCACGCCGGTGATGCGCGTGCCGGAAGATTCAAGCGCCTCCAGCGTGGCGCCGAAGCGGAATTCCACCCCGGCCGTCTGCGCCTTTTCCGCCAGTCGGCGGGTGAACAGGGCGCAGTCGCCGGTCTGGTCGAGCGGCAGGCGCAGCGCTCCGGCCAGTTGGTCGACCACGCCGGCCAGGGCCGGCTCCACGCGCACGATGCCGGGCCGGTCGAGGACCTCGTAGGGCACGCCGTATTGCTCGAGCACGGCGATGTCCTTGCCGGCGGCATCCAGTTGCGACTGGGTGCGGAACAGTTGCACCGTACCCAGTTGCCGGCCTTCGTAGTCCAGTCCGGTCTGTTCGCGCAACCGGTCCAGGCAGTCGCGGCTGTAGCGCGACAGGCGCACCATGCGTGCCTTGTTGACCGCGTAGCGGCGGGCCGTGCAGTTGCGCAGCATGTGCAGCAGCCAGGTGTACTGGTGCGGGTCCAGGCCGGGCTGTATGACCAGCGGCGCGTCCTTGGTGAGCAGCCATTTCAGGGCTTTCAGCGGCACGCCAGGCGCGGCCCACGGCGACGCGTAGCCGGGCGAGATCTGGCCGGCGTTGGCAAGGCTGGTTTCGCGGCCGGGTCCGGGTTCGCGGTCCACCACGGTCACCTCGAAGCCGGCGCGCGCCAGGTACCACGCGGTGCTCACGCCGATGACGCCACTGCCCAGAACAAGTACGTGCATTGGATTCATGCCTCGCCTGCGGCAGGGCGGGTGCCTGTCGCGGTTTCAGGAAGTTTCGCGGGAGCGCCGGGGTTCCGTGGCGGGGAGCCCCGACGCGGATGGCACCGGCGTGGGTCGCGTGGCCGGTGCCTGCCGCGCCTCATTCGACGTGGTCGAACTCCGGCATGGCCTTGAACAACTGCCCCTTGCGCCATTGCTCCGCGCCGGGA
>CAZMMO010000081.1:0-1125 GCA_964567365.1 uncultured Rhodanobacteraceae bacterium
CCTGCTGGCCTGGGCGGACGAGCTTGCGGAGATCAAGACCATCTGCCACACCGGCCACAAGGCCACCATGGTGGTGCGCGTGGACGCCGACGGCCGGGCCATCACCGCCGGTCCCCAGGTCGAGATCGGCGGCAACGAGCGCTATGTTTCGGTCAGCCGCGCCGAATTCAAGAAGATCACCCGCGGCGACGGCCGCATCGAGCTGCAGCAGACCGTATTGCCGCTGGACCACGACGACTGACCCGAACGGACGCCGCCATGACCGCTCCCGCAAACCGCTCCGACAACGACTGGGCCCGCCCCTACTGGCACGCCAGCGGCGAAGACGCCAGCGTGCTGTTTTTCGTGTTCGGCCGGTTCGGACCCGACGTTTCCGACGTGACCGCCGGCCTGCCCGAGGGCATCGGCTTGACCCGCCACGACCACGCCGCGCTGAAGGCCTGGGACGGCTACCCGCTGGGCGGATCCCTGGGCGAGGTGTTTGCGCTGGAGGACCCACAAACCCTGGAAGCGGCGCGCAGCACGCCCGAGGTGCTGCGCCTGGGTGGCCAGGTGCACGATCCGTCCAACCTCAACTATTTGCGCGACACCCTCGAAGCCGTTACCCGGGGGTTCGATGCCGGCGGTGTGGCCGCGGTCGACCCGCTGACGGCCACGCTGTTCTCGCGCGGGAACTGGCGCCGCCGGTTCCTGGGGGGCGGCACCACCTCGCTGCGCCAGCATATCCTGGTGCTGTGCGACGAGGACCCGGACGCGCCCGGGCACCACTGGGTGCACACGCGCGGCATGCGCAAATTCGCCCGCCCGGACCTGAGCCTGACCCGCGTCCCGGCCGCCGACGCCGATCGCGCCGGGGCCTTGTGCGAACAGCTGGTGGACATGCTGGCCCTGGGCGGCCATTTTGCCGACGGCCAGCAGTTGCCCGTGGACGGCATCGGCCTTTTCGAAGCCCGGCCGGGCGGCGATGCCGCCGATCCGCGCTTCTTCAACACCCACGTCCAATTGCGCTGGCCGGGGTGACTCCGCAAGGAGGTCTCGGAAAACCGCCTTTTCACACGGCCGTCACCCGATTTCAGCCAAAAACCATTTCCGTTCGTGGTGATGCTTCGACGGGCTCAGCACGGG
>CAZMMO010000081.1:1225-8376 GCA_964567365.1 uncultured Rhodanobacteraceae bacterium
CGCTCTTGGCAACTGCAGCCATGGATAATCCATGGCTGCAGTTTCTCGAGATCCCCGCAACAGGCAGCCGGTGAAAAACACGGCCCCGGGGCTCGTGCCGGCGGGCGATCAGCCGGATTTACGCTGCCGGGCCTTGCGCCTCTTGCGCAGATTGGCATACGAGTCGGCGACCATCTCCTGCATCGCCTCGCGGGCGGCCTCGGGCTTGCGCGCGCGTATGGCCTCGAGCACCTGCTTGTGCCTGGGCAGCGAATAGCGGAAATCGGACGCCGTCTTCGCCGACAGCACGAAGAACATGCCCAGCGCGCTTTCCACCACGGAGAACAGGGAATTCATCAACTCGTTGCCGGTCGCGTTGAGCATGGCCTGGTGGAAGACCAGGTCGGCCTCGGCCCACTCGTCGAACTGGCGGGCCGCCTCCATCCGCGCATAGGCCGACTCCATCTCCTCCAACTGCGCCCGGGTGCGGCGCCGTGCCGCCGACGCCGCGGCCGCCGGCTCGATGATCTCGCGCATCTCGACCAGCTTGTCGACGAAATCATCCGTGGGCATGGATTCGCAGCGCCAGGAAAGCACGTCGGCATCAAGCTGGTTCCACGCTTCGCGGGGGCGCACGCGCGTGCCGATTTTCGGGCGCGACTCGATCAGGCCTTTCGCCGAGAGGACCTTCAGCGCCTCGCGCAAGGCGGTGCGGCTGACATCCATGGTCTGGGCCAGAACCTCTTCACGCGGCAACACGTCCCCCGGCTGCAGGCCACCCACCACGATCTGCTTTCCCAGCTCGTGGATGACGTGGCCATGCAGACTGCGTGCACGACGGGCTCTCATGGGTTTGCCTCCTCCACAGGGCGCGGAGACCCTGCATCGATGCGCGGCCGGGCAGCATGCCCCGGCATGCGCCGACCTGGTACGGAACCAAATGATGCAAACCGCCGTGCACGTTGCCGCGACACGGTGCCCGCACCCCTCCACCCTAATATGGTATTACTTGCGATATCGGCGCATCCCGCTTGCAAAACCGGCCGGCGCGCATCGCGCCTTGCGCGGCATCAGGACGGACGGGGCGGGAATTTGCAAAATCAGCGTGCGGCCTCCTGACCGCTTCGGCCCTGCGCCGCCACGGCCGCGGCCTTGGCGGCGATGGCGTCGGCATCCCCCAGGTAGTAGTGCTTCAGGGGCTTGAGCTCATCGTCGAACTCGTACACCAGCGGCACGCCGTTGGGAATGTTGAGACCGGCGATGTCCTCGTCGGAGATACCGTCCAGGTACTTCACCAGCGCGCGCATGGAGTTGCCGTGCGCCGCCACCAGCACCTTGCGACCCGAGCGGATCGCCGGCGCCAGCACCTCGTGCCAGTACGGCAGCACGCGCGCCACGGTGTCCTTGAGGCACTCGGTGAGCGGCACCTGGCCGGCGGCCAGGCCCGCATAGCGCGGATCCTCGGCAAAGTGGCTGTCCCCGGGCTCGAGCGCCGGAGGCGGCGTGTCATAGCTGCGGCGCCAGATGTGCACCTGCTCGTCGCCGTACTTGGCCGCCGTCTCGGCCTTGTTGAGCCCGGTCAGCGCGCCGTAGTGGCGCTCGTTGAGGCGCCAGTCGGTGACCACCGGCAACCACATCAAATCCATCGCGTCCTGTACGTGCCACAGCGTGCGCACGGCCCGCGTCAGCACCGAGGTGTGCGCCAGGTCGAACTGCCAGCCCTCGCGCTTGAGCAGTTCGCCGGCCGCACGCGCCTCCTCGATGCCCTGCGGCGTGAGATCGACATCGGCCCAGCCGGTGAAGCGGTTTTCCAGGTTCCATTGCGACTGGCCGTGGCGGATCAGGACGAGTTTGTGCATGGCGATGACGATGGCGGGCGGGAACCGGACCATGGTGGAAGCTGCCGGCCACGAGGTCAATAAACCTTTTGGCATGGCGAAGCATCCAAGCCGTGTCACCCCGTGGACACCGGTTCTCCGACGCGCGACCCTGGCCGCCTGGCCATGCCGCCAGCCCATCCGGACGGGTCGTCCGGATGGGCTGGCGGGAACCATGCGGCTGCATATCCCCAGAGGGAATTTGGCTACACTCGAGGCACACCTGCCTGCGGGAGCCGCCATGCGCCGCCTGATGCCGATCCTCGCCGCCCTGCTGCTGGTCGCCTGCGGTCAGCAGCAGCCTTCGTCCCCGACCTCCGCCGCGTCGGCCCCGGCCCCGGCGGCCAGCGCGGCAACGGGCCATGCCTTCCGTGCCGCCATCGACGCCGATGACCTTGCCGCCGACATCAAGGTGCTGTCCTCGGATGCCTTCGGCGGCCGCCAGCCGGGTACCGCGGGCGCACAACGCACCATCGACTACCTCATCGCCCGCTTCAAGCGCATGGGCCTGCAACCGGGCAACCACGGCAAGTGGCTGCAGGCGGTGCCGGTGGTGTCGACCGAACTGACCAACACCGATACCCCGCTGGACATCGACGCCGGGGGCAAGCCCCTGTCCCTGGCCTACGGCAAGGACATGGTCGCGGGCACGCTGCAGGGCAAGCCGGAGGTGTCGCTGAAGGATTCGGACATTGTCTTCGTCGGCTACGGCGCCGATGCACCCGAGTACCACTGGAACGACTACAAGAACCTGGACGTCAAGGGCAAGACCGTGATCGTGCTGGTCAACGACCCCGGCTACGCCACGCAGGACCCGAAGCTGTTCAAGGGCCGCACCATGACCTACTACGGCCGCTGGACCTACAAGTTCGAGGAAGCCGCGCGGCGCGGCGCGGCGGCGTGCTTCGTGGTGCACGAGACCGGCGCCGCGGGCTACCCGTGGAGCGTGGTCGAGCACGGCTGGTCCGGGCCGCAGTTCGCCCTGCCCGCCAGCGAGGACCCGACACCACGCCTGGCCGTGGCCGGCTGGCTGACCACCGCTGCCGCGCGGCGCCTGTTCGCCGCCGCCGGCAAAAACTTCGACCAGCTCAAGGCCGCCGCCGCGCGGCGCGGCTTCAAGGCCGTCGACCTCCACGCCGGCGCCTCGATCGATCTGCACAGCCGCATCGGCCACCTGCAATCGAACAACGTGCTGGCCGTGCTCCCCGGCACCACGCATCCCGACCAGGCCGTGATCTACACCGCGCACTGGGACCACCTGGGCACCGACCCCTCGCTCCAGGGCGATTCGATCTACAACGGTGCCGTCGACAACGCCACCGGCGTGGCCGCCCTGCTGGAAATCGCCGGCGCCTTCGTCCACCAGCAGCCGGCCGCGAAGCGCTCGGTGCTGTTCGCCGCGGTCACGCTGGAAGAATCCGGCCTGCTCGGCTCCGCCTACTACGTCGCGCACCCGGTGTTTCCGCTGAACCAGACCGTGGCCGACATCAACATGGACGCGCTGGCGCCGATCGGGCGCGCGAAGAACCTCACCGTGGTCGGCCTGGGCAACTCGCAACTGGATGACTACCTCAAGGCCGCCGTCACCCTGCAAGGCCGCACCCTGAGCCCGGAGGACGAGCCGGAAAAAGGTTTCTACTTCCGTTCCGACCACTTCAACTTCGCCAAGGCCGGCGTGCCGGCCCTGTACGTGGAAAGCGGCGAGGACCTGCGCGAAGGCGGCCTCGCGGCCGGCCGCGCCGCCATCGCCGACTACGCCGCGCACCGCTACCACAACCCCGCCGACGAATACGACCCGGCCACCTGGAAACTCGACGGCATGGTCGAGGACGTGCAGGCCCTGTACCAGGTGGGCCGCAAGCTGGCCGACAGCGAGGTGTTTCCGCAGTGGGCGGCGGATAGTCCGTTTCGTGCCAGGCGGGTGGAGATGATGCGGGATGAGTGAGGGATGAGGGATGAGGGGCGAGGGGCGAGGGGCGAGTAGCGGGGGCGCAAAAATCGTCGGCTGAGGAATCTTTGCGGGTATCGGACAAAACGGCGTGGGGGAGGGCCGATATTCCGAATGCAGCCCGGACATTTCGACCCCGGCGCCCTCGCTACTCGCCCCTCGCTCCTCGCCCCTCATTCCCCACCCACTCCCGCGGCCGGAGGTAGTCGGCCAGGCGCGCCTCGGGCGATCCAGGTTCGGGCGTGTAGCCATATTCAAAACGCACCAGCGGCGGCAGGCTCATCAGGATCGACTCGGTGCGTCCGCCCGATTGCAGGCCGAACAACGTGCCGCGGTCATAGACCAGGTTGAACTCCACGTAGCGCCCGCGCCGGTACAGTTGGAAGGCGCGCTCGCGGTCGCCATACGGTGTGTCCTTGCGGCGCTCGACAATGGGCAGGTAGGCATCGAGGAAACCCTGACCGACATCGCGCGTGAAGGCGAAGCACCGCTCGAAGCCGCCTGCGTCCAGATCGTCGTAGAACAGCCCGCCGATGCCGCGCGTCTCGTCGCGATGCTTGAGATAGAAGTATTCGTCGCACCAGCGTTTGTAGCGCGGATACACGTCCTCGCCGTAAGCGGCGCACAGGTCACGTGCCACCGTGTGCCAATGCACCGCGTCTTCCTCGAACGGGTAAAACGGGGTCAGGTCGAAACCGCCGCCGAACCACCACACCGGCTCCACGCCCTCCTTGCGCGCCTCGAAGTAGCGCACGTTGGCGTGCGTGGTCGGCACGTAGGGATTGCGCGGGTGCAGCACCAGCGACACCCCGGTGGCGACGAACCCGCCGCCGGCCAGTTGCGGGCGATGCGCGGTGGCGCTGGGCGGCAGGCGCTTGCCCTCGACGCGCGAAAAATTGACTCCGGCCTGCTCGAACACGCCGCCGTCGGTCAGCACGCGCGTGCGCCCGCCGCCGCCTTCGGCCCGGTTCCAGGCGTCCTCGGCAAAACGCGCCTTGCCGTCGACCGCTTCGACGGCCGTGCAGATGCGGTCCTGTAACTGGCGCAGGAACGATTCGACGCGGTCGGCTTGCTCGTTCATGCGCGCAAGCATAGCAACCCGCCCGCACCGGGAACGCACGCGGCGGCGCGATACCGCACCTGCCGCCCGCAACCGCGGACGTGCCAGAATGGCCGGTCGCTGCACATGCGCACGCTGCCACCGCCGATTCCCGCATGCCCGAACTACCCGAAGTCGAAACCACGCGCCGCGGCATCGCCGCGCACCTCGAGGGCCGCCGCGTCCGGCAGGTGATCGTGCGCCGACGCGACCTGCGCTGGCCGATTCCCCCGGTCATCGGACGCAAGCTGCCGGGGCAGCGCATCGAGCGCGTGTCCCGGCGCGCCAAGTACCTGCTGTTGGACACCACGGCCGGCAGCGCCCTGCTGCACCTGGGCATGTCCGGCAGCCTGCGCGTGCTCGCGCCGGCCACGCCGGCGGGCAAGCACGACCACTACGACCTCGTGCTCGAGGGCGGGCACGCGCTGCGCTTCAACGACCCGCGCCGCTTCGGCTGCCTGCTCTGGCAGGCGCCCGGGCAAATCCACCCGTTGCTGGCCGGCCTCGGTCCCGAGCCGTTGTCGGCGGATTTCGACGGCGACTATCTGTGGTACCTCTCGCGCGGCCGGCGCGCGGCGGTGAAGGCCTTCCTGATGGACCAGTCCGTGGTGGTGGGCGTGGGCAACATCTACGCCAGCGAAGCCCTGTTCGCCTCCGGCATCCACCCGGCCCGCGCCGCCGGGCGCGTGTCGCGCGAGCGCTATCGCCGCCTGGCTGCCGCGGTGCAGGAGATCCTGGCCCACGCCATTGAACGCGGCGGCACCACGCTGCGCGATTTTCTCCGCCCCGACGGCGCGCCCGGCTATTTCGAGCAGGAACTGAGGGTCTACGGCCGTGCCGGGCAGGCCTGTCGACGCTGCGGCGGCCCCGTCCATTCGCGCGTGCTGGGCCAGCGCAACACCTTCTTCTGCCCGCATTGCCAGCACTGAGGCCGAGAAACCGCAGACAGCCGCAGGATGTCGATCCCTTATCTTCATGTTGTAGGAGCGCACCCGGGCGCGACCGGCATCAGCGTTCCATGAGCCTTGAACCCATCGCGCCCGTAGAGGATCTGATGCTTGCCGCGGCCGGCTCACGCTTCAGCGTTCAATGAGCCTTAAGGCCGTCGCGCCCGGGTGCGCTCCTACAGGAATTCATTGTTTTACCCGGGTTTTATTGACACTTGTTTTTATCCGGGTAAAATGTGCGTCCTGCCACCTTGAGGGAAGGGCCGCACCATGACACCCGCACCCGGCTATACCGCCTTCGCCGACGACCGGCGCATCGCCACCGGTTCCCTGGCCGAGGTGGCCCGGCAGGCCCGGCGCACCCTGGACCGGCACCCGGACGCGCACATCCTGATCTTCGACGACCGCACCTGTCGCCAGGCCGAAGTGGACCTGCGCGGTTCGGCCGACGAGGTGGCCGCGCGCGCGGAGATACCGGCTCAGGCGCCAACACCGGCATCTCCCGGCCGCGGGCCCGGCCGGCCCAGGCTGGGCGTGGTGGCACGCGAGGTGACCCTGCTGCCACGCCACTGGGAATGGCTGGGCCAGCAGCCGGGCGGCGCCTCGGCCACCCTGCGCCGGCTGGTGGAAGAAGCCCGGCGCGGCAACGGTCCGCGCGAACGGGCGCGGCAAGCGAGCGAGGCGCTCAACCGCTTCATGCACGTGATGGCCGGCAACCGCAAGGGTTTCGAGGAAGCCTTGCGCGCCTTCTATCGCGGCGAGCGCGACACGTTCCACGCACGCATCGCCGCCTGGCCGCACGACATCCGCGAACACATCCGGCAACTGGCCGCCGCGGCCTGGGACGACCAGGGCGACACAGCCTGAACCCACCGTGGCGAACGCGAGGCCATCCAGGACGGATGTCCGCGGGAAGTCTCAACGCGAACGGTGCACCGGCGCCGGGGCATGCCGCTGTGGCGCACGGGCCGGCATCGGCGGCCGGAACATCCGGCGCGGATAGGCACGACGGGGGGACGGGACCGGACGGAACCTGTGGTAAGTCCGCCAACGCATGCCGTCGTCGTTCACCAATGCCAGGCGATGGCCGTCGATGTGATTCCAGTACCACGTTCCGTACGGGACCGGCATGGCGTCGACATAGGAAAAACTCACCTTGTACTTGCCGTCCTGCTGCGGCACGGCATCGACCGCCAGGTTGATCACCGCCTGGCTGGCCGTGGCCTTGCCATGGACGACCGCCGGGCCGGTGATCATCTTGCGCAAGGTGGACCGCAGCAGGCGCTGCATCGGCAGGCGCA
>CAZMMO010000082.1:0-8362 GCA_964567365.1 uncultured Rhodanobacteraceae bacterium
TAGTCCTCGGCCACCATCGGCAGGTCGTGGTTGATGACCAGCGGCAGTTGCTCGATGTCCAGTCCGCGCGCGGCGATGTCGGTGGCCACCAGGACCGTGATGCGGTGGTCCTTGAACTGCTGCAGCGCGCGCGTGCGCTGGTTCTGGCTCTTGTTGCCGTGGATGGCCGCGGCGCGCACGCCGGCCTTTTCGAGGAAACGCACCAGCTTGTCGGCGCCGTGCTTGGTGCGGCCGAACACCAGGGTCTGGCGGCGGCTGTCTTCGGCCAGGATATGCAGCAGCAGGTCGCGCTTGCGTTCGGCGTCGACCGGGTGGATGCGATGGCTGACGGTGGCGGTCACGGTGTTGGGCGGAGTCACCTGCACCTTCACCGGTTCGCGCAGGAACTGTTCGGCCAGGGCTTTGATCGGGCCGGCGAACGTGGCCGAGAACAGCAGGGTCTGGCGCTTGCGCGGCAGTTGCGCGACGAGCTTGCGCAGGGCCGGCAGGAAGCCCATGTCGAGCATGCGGTCGGCTTCGTCCAGCACCAGGATTTCCACGCTGTGCAGGTCGGCCGAGCCCTGGGCGAGGTGATCGAGCAGGCGCCCGGGCGTGGCGACCAGCACATCCAGGCCCTGCCGCAGGGCCTTGAGCTGGTTGTGCATGCTCACGCCGCCGAAGATGGTGGTGCTGCGCAAGGGCAGGCCCTTGCCGCAGTCGCGGAGATTGGCGTGCACCTGGGCCGCCAGCTCGCGCGTCGGGGTGAGGATCAGGGCGCGTGGACGCTTGCCGTGCATGCCTTCGGGACGGTCGCCCGGGAACAGTCGCTGCAACAGGGGCAGGGCGAAGGCGGCGGTCTTGCCGGTGCCGGTGGGGGCGCTGGCCATGACGTCGCGGCCTTGCAGGATCGGCGGGATGGCCTCGGCCTGGATGGGTGTGGCCGTGGTGAAGCCCTGCGCCTCGAGTGCGCGCAGCAGCACGGGCGAAAGCCCGAGGGTTTGGAAATGCATGTCTTGCTCCAGATGCGATGTTTCCGTGGCACGGCAACATCATGATTACCCGGAGCGTTCCCTGGGAACCGCGCTGCGAGCGAAAAGAGAGGGTACGGACGACGACGTCGGCGTGCGTCCGGATCGTGGCCTGGTGCCGAGCGGGAGGCAGTCGTGTCGTGGGCCCGGAGGGCGGCGGACATGTCCTGCCGTGGGAAATGCGGCGTGCAAGGTCAACGGAACCGCGCCATGGTACCTGAAGTCGGTGCCGCAAGCTACGGAAATATCGGGGGCTTCGGCATCCGGTCCGGGTGGTCAGGTGCGGCCGCGTACCACGCGCTGGCCGAGCCGGTCGCGATCATGCGGCGCCGCGAAGTCCAGCACGGGCCCGATCGACACGATGCCGTGGGGGTTGATCGTCGGGTGGCTGCGGAAATAATGATTGCGGATGTGGTCCATGTGCACGGTCGGAGCCACGCCGGGCATCTGGTAGAGGTCGCGCAGGAATCCGTCGAGGTTGGGGTAATCGGCGATGCGTTTGCGATCGCATTTGAAATGGGTCGCGTAGACGGCGTCGAAACGCACCAGGGTGGTCCACAGCCGCAGGTCCGCCTCGGTCAGGACATTGCCCAGCAGGTAGCGACTTTCGCCCAGGCGCCGTTCCAGTTCGTCGAGCGTTTCGAACAGGGTCGTGACCGCTTCGTCGTAGGCCTCCTGGCTGGTGGCGAAACCGGCCTTGTAGACGCCGTTGTTGACGTTTGGGTAGACGACGGCGTTGATCTCGTCGATGGCCGCGCGCAGGTCCGCGGGGTAGTAATCGCCGGGGCGGGCGCCGATCGCGTCGAAGGCGCTGCCGAGCATGCGGATGATGTCGGCCGACTCGTTGCTGACGATGGTCTGGCGCTGCTTGTCCCACAGCGTGGGCACGGTCACGCGTCCGCTGTAGCCGGAGTCTGCCTTCTGGTAGAGCTGGTAGAGCTTGTCGAAACCATACAGCGGGTCGCCGGTGGCGCCGTCGAAGTCCGTGGTCAGCTCCCAGCCGTTGTCCAGCATCAGCGGATGCACCACGGACACGCCGATGTGCGATTCGAGTCCCTTCCAGGCCCGCATCACCAGCGTGCGGTGCGCCCAGGGGCAGGCGTAGGACACGTACAGGTGGTAGCGGCCGCTCTCGGCCGGGAAGCCGCCGCTGCCCGATGGGCCGGCGCTGCCGTCGGCGGTGATCCAGTTGCGGAACCGGCTTTCCGAGCGCTGGAAGCGCCCGCCGGTGCTCTTGGTGTCGTACCACTTGTCTTGCCATTGGCCGTCGACCAGCAAACCCATGATGGCCTCCCGTCTTGTCACGTGACTGTCAGGTTGATGATGGTGTCGATGCCTGGCGAAATCCAGCCGGATCGGGCTCCGAGGCAAGGTTGGGCGTGAACGGCGTGTTCCCGTGACGGGAGCGTGGCACGCCGGCATGGCGCTGCACCCGGGACCTGTCCGACAATGCGCAAGGTGGCGGCGCGGTTCATGTGCCGTTGTATCGAATCACGGCGATCCCTCATGGCCTGGCTGGACAGGCAGCAGGGCACATCGCCCCACTGGCAGGATGAAGACGCATGGGAACACTGCTGGCCTTGTTTACCGGAGTGCTCTGGCTGTACGTCGCGATTCGCTTCGTGCATCCGTTGCCGGGCGGACGAAAGGGGAAGACGGCCCTGGGCGTGCTGCTTCTGCTGGCCGCCGAATACCGGTTGGTGGTCGACGTCGTTTTTGGCGGCAGCCCCTCGCAGGTGCTGCCGCGCGGGGTACTGATCGTGCTGGCATGGGCGTTCGGCACCTTCCTGTTGTTGTTCCTGCTGCTGTTGGTGCGGGATGTGGTCGGCTGCCTCGCGTGGTTCTTCCGGCGTGCCGTCGGTCGCAGCATCCTGACGGCGCGCAGGGCACTGGTCGGCCTTGGCCTGCTGGCGGTGGCGCTGTCCGGGTGGGGCGTATGGCAGGGGGTGAAGGTTCCGGACGTGAAGACGGTGGATGTCCACCTGCCGGGCCTGCCCGCGGCGTTCGACGGCTATCGGATCGTGCAGTTGTCCGATATCCATGCCACTCGTCTGTTGCCGGCGTCATGGGTGGCGGCGGTGGTGGCCCGCGCCGATGCCTTGCATCCGGATCTGGTTGTCATCACCGGCGATCTGGAAGACGGCATGCCGACGGCGCGCCGGGCGGATGTGCGGCCCCTGCGCGACCTGCACGCGCCCGACGGCGTGCTGGTCGTGCCCGGCAACCACGAGTACTACTCCGACTACCGCGGCTGGATGAGCGTGTTCCGGAGCCTGGGCCTGGACGTGCTGGAGAACGCACACGTGTTGATCCGGCACGATGGCGGAACCTTGGCGGTGGCAGGTATCACCGACCGCGCGGCGTTGCGCTTCGGGTTGCCCGGTCCGGACCTGCACGCGGCGCTCGCCGGGATTCCGTCCGGCGTGCCGGTCGTGGTGCTCAGCCACCGCCCCGATACCGCGCGGGCCATCGCGCGCAGCGGCGTCATGCTGGAATTGGCCGGCCACACCCACGGCGGCCAGATCCTCGGCCCGAGCCTGTTGACTCGCTGGGCCAACAACGGTTTCGTATCCGGGTTGTACCGGGTGGGCGACATGCGCCTGTATGTTTCCAACGGGACCGGCGAGTGGGCCGGGCTGGTGCTGCGCCTGGGCCGGCCGTCGGAGATCACGCAGATCGTCCTGCATGCCGACGCCGGGCCCTGAACTGCGTGCCATCCATCGGGTGTGCGGCGGCACGTGACAACGCGCCCCGGGCAGGCCGGGGCGCGTGGCCGAAGCAAAGGCAGCGGTAGCGGTCGGGTACGTGTTGCCGGTAGCGACTCAGACCGCTTCGAGCGCCTGGTCGATGTCGTCGATCAGGTCGTCGATGTGCTCGATGCCGACGCACAGGCGGACCAGGTCGGCGCTGACGCCGGCGGTGGCCAGTTCCTCGTCGGTGAGCTGACGATGGGTGGTGGTCGCCGGGTGACAGGCCAGGGTCTTGGCGTCGCCGATGTTGACCAGGCGCTTGACGATCTGCAGTTTGTCCATGAAGCGGGCGCAGGCGTCGCGGTCGCCCTTGATGCCGAAGGTGAACAGCGAAGAGGGAATGCCGCCGTCCATGTATTTCTGGCTCAACGCATATTCGCTGTCGCCTTCCAGGCCGCCGAAGCGGACCCAGCCGACCTTGGGGTGCTGCTGCAGGTGGCGGGCCAGGGCCAGGGCGTTCTGGCAGTGGCGTTCCATGCGCAGGGTGAGGGTCTCGATGCCCTGCAGGATCAGGAAGGCGTTGAACGGCGACAGCGCGCCGCCGGTGTTGCGCAGGGCCACGGTGCGCGCACGCGCGATGAAGGCGGCCGGGCCGAAGGCTTCGGTGTAGACCACGCCGTGGTAGGCCGGCTCGGGAGTGTAGAACTGCTTGAAGCGCGGATTGTCCTGCCAGGCGAAATTGCCCGAGTCGACGATGATGCCGCCGATGCTGGTGCCGTGTCCGCCGAGGTATTTGGTGAGCGCGTGCACGACGATGTCCGCGCCGTGCTCGAACGGGCGGCACAGGGCGGGCGTGGGTACGGTGTTGTCCACCACCAGGGGCACGCCGGCGGCATGGGCCACCTTGGCCAGGGCGGCGATGTCGACCACGTTGCCGGCCGGGTTGCCGACCGATTCGCAATACACCAGCTTGGTGTTCTCGTCGATGGCGGCGGCGAAGGCTTCCGGATCGCGGCCGTCGACCAGGCGCGCCTCCACGCCCTGGGCGCGCAGGGTATGGCGGAAGAAGGTGTAGGTGCCGCCATAGACCTGGCTGGTGGCGACGATGTTGTCGCCGGCTTCGGCCAGGGTCTGCACGCAGGCGGTGATGGCGGCCATGCCCGAGGCGAAGGCCAGCCCGGCCACGCCACCTTCCAGCTGGGCCACGCGCTGCTCCAGCACATCGGTGGTGGGATTCATGATGCGCGTGTAGATGTTGCCCGGCACCTTCAGGTCGAACAGGTCGGCGCCGTGCTGGGTGTCGTCGAAATAGAAGCTGGTGGTCTGGTAGACCGGCACTGCGGTCGAGTGGGTTTCCGGATCACCGGCGAAGCCTGCGTGGATGGCCAAGGTTTCCCGTTTCATGTGTCGCTACCTGGTTATGGGGCTTCCGCCGGGGAAGCGTCGGTGCAATGGAATTGCCGATTCTAGGGGGTCCGTCTGGTTTTATTAAGTTTTATTGATTATATGAATATGCGTGCGAATATGTGCATGGTGACTTCATCCGGTTGATTTTCTTCGGCCAGCTTGCGCCTTCTCTCCTTGCGGGCGGCATGTCCATGGTCTCCGGTCGCATGCGATCATGATGGGCAATGGATGCACGCTACCCGGGAGCGAAACATGCTGATGCTTGCGCTGGCCGCGCTTGTGCTCTGGTTCGTCATGCTGGCGTTGCCCTGGCGTCCCTGGGGTTGTGCGGAGCGACTGCGGGCAGGTGCGGCCGATGTCGTGCCCGTCCATGACATTACGGTATTGATCCCGGCCCGCAACGAGGCGGCGGTGATCGGCGAGACCTTGTCGGCGCTGATGATGGCGGCTCCGAAGGTGCCGGTGGTGCTGGTCGACGACCAGTCCACGGATGGCACGGCGGCCCGGGCACGTGCGTGCGGCCTGCGTCATCTGGCGGTTCTTCCGGGAACACCGCCACCGCCGGGCTGGACCGGCAAGCTGTGGGCATTGGAGCAGGGGCTGGCGCAGGTGGCCACGCCGTGGGTGTTGCTGCTGGATGCGGACATCCGCCTGGCGCCGGGCATCGTATCGGCCATGTTGCGCAAGGCCGCGGAGGGGTATGCGCTGGTATCGCTGTGCGCGCAGCCGTGCTGGAAGGGCTTGGCCGCACGCTGGCTGATGCCGGCGTTCGTGTATTTTTTCAAGTTGCTGTACCCGTTCGCGCTGGTCGGCCGCGAGCGTTCCCGCGTGGCGGCAGCCGCGGGGGGCGTCATCCTGGTCCGGCGCGACGCGCTGGCCGGTGCCGGCGGGTTTTCGACCTGGCGCGACGCCATCATCGACGACTGCACGCTGGCGGCGCACGTCAAGAGCGCGGGCCATCGCTGTTTCCTCGGCCTGACCCGTGACGCGGTCAGTCTGCGCCGCGCCGGGCTGGTCGGCATCGTCCACATGGTGGCGCGTACCGCGTTCGTGCAATTGCGCGAATCCTGGTTGGCGCTGGGGGCGGTTTCGCTGCTGCTGGTGCTTGCGTTCTGGGTTCCGGTTCTGGCCGTGTGTTTCGGTGACGGCCCGGGCCGGGTCGTCGGCGCGCTCGCCTGGCTGGCGCTGGCGGCATGTTATGTGCCAACCCTGCACTATTACCAGCGCAACCCTTTTGCGGCCGTCGCCCTGCCGCTGGCCGCAAGCTTGTTTCTGGCGGCGACCTGGTATTCGGCCGCCCGTGCGTTGGCCGGGACGCGTTCGCGGTGGAAGGGCCGCAGCTACCGTCGGGAGACGGATTGAGTGCGGCAAAACCGCGCCAGTCCGGCAAGCACTTGGCCCCGGGGGCTACAATGCCGGGTCGGATTTTCGGGTCGGGAGTCGGAGCCGTGGCGCGCCGGGTACGGAAAGGATCGAAGTCGTGAATCTTGCGGTTGCGGGCAGCGTTGTGGCCTGGCTCGCCGTGCTTGCCGGTTTGTCCCTGGCGCTGGCCCACGCCGTGCACAGGCCCGTGCCGTCCTGGCTGGCATGGCTGCATCCGCTTGCGGCCACGGTTGCCGTGGTGAGCCTGTGGATCGCCGTCGCGCGGTGGCCGGGGCCCAGCGACCAGTTTTTCAATTCGGGCGTGTTCCTGGTGACGCTGGCCCTGGTGGCCGGAGGCTTCCTGTTTTCCCTGCGCAAGTCGGGCCTGCCGTTGCCTCTTCTCGCGATCGGCCTGCACGGTGCGATCGCGATTGGCGGCTGCGTCCTGCTGATCGACGGGCTCCTGCGCGCGCACGGGGTGGCGTGAGGGGGGAAGTTACCAGATCGCCCGAATTAGCATTGCACGTTCCGCCTGGCGGGATCTTCCCGTCAGGCGGATGTCGTTGACTTCAGGCGCCGCCGACCACGTCGGCGATGGCCCGGCAGACGTAGGTGATGTTGGCGTCGCTCAGGCCGGCCACGTTGGCGCGGCCGGAACCGACCATGTAGATGCTGTGCTTTTCGCGCAGCTGCTTCACCTGCTCGGGGTTCAGCCCGGTGTAGGAGAACATGCCGCGCTGCTCGGCCACGAAGGCGAAACGTTCGCCCAGTCCGTGCGGTTCCAGGCCCGCGACGAACTTCACGCGCATGTCGTGGATGCGTTCGCGCATTGCGTCCAGTTCCTGCTTCCACAGGTCGCGCAGTTCGTCGGAATCGAGAATGGTGGTGACGATGGCGGCGCCGTGCGCGGGCGGGTTGGAATAGTTGGCCCGGGCGGTGACGGCCAGTTGCGAGCGCATGTTCTCCATGCCTTCGGCATTCTTCGCGATGGCGATGAAGCTGCCGGTGCGCTCGCGGTAGAGGCCGAAGTTCTTGGAGCAGGACTGGGTGAGGAGCATCTCGTCGAGGTTTTCTGCCAGCAGGCGCGTGCTGTAGGCATCGTCCTCGAGGCCGTCGCCGAAGCCCTGGTAGGCAAAGTCGACCAGCGGCAGCAGGCCGTTCTCCTGGATCGCGCCGAGAATCTGCTGCCATTGTTCGCGGCTCGGGTCGAAGCCGGTCGGGTTGTGGCAGCAGGCGTGCAGCAGTACGACGTCGCCTGCGGGAATGGTCCTCAGGCAGGCCAGCATGGCGTCGAAATCGAGGCGGTTGTCGGCGCCCACGTAGGGATAACGCCGGATATCCAGCCCGGCGGCCTTGGCGATGGCGAGATGGTTCGGCCAGGTGGGCTCCGGCAGCCAGATGGCCTTGCCGGGGAACTGGGCGGCAAGGAAATCCGCGGCCAGGCGCAGCGCCCCCGTACCGCCCGGGGACTGCGTCGCGGTGGCACGCCGGTCGGCCAGGACCTTGCTGTCGGCGCCGAGCACCGTGCGCAGCACCTGCTCGCCGAAGCGCGGGTCGCCGTGCGAGCCGATGTAGGCCTTGGTCTGTTCGGAGTCGACCAGCTTCTGCTCGGCGGCCTTGACCGCGCGCAGGATCGGGGTGTTGCCCTGCGCATCCTTGTACACGCCCACGCCCAGGTCCACCTTGTCGGGGTTGGAGTCGTTGTTGAACTGCTGGATCAGGCCCAGGATGGCGTCACCGGGGACTCGCTTGACCGATTCGAACATGGGGGTTTCCTTGGTGTCTTGGCCGGGGCAGGGCCGGGTTGCGATGTGCGTTGCACAGTCTAATGGCTTCGGGCCATTGTGGGGCGGGTATCTGGCCGATGGTCATATGGAATTGGGGTGTCGGAGGGAG
>CAZMMO010000083.1:0-8337 GCA_964567365.1 uncultured Rhodanobacteraceae bacterium
GCAACATCGGCCACTTCGACAACGAGATCCAGGTCGAGAAGCTGCAGGCCGCCAAGGACGTCACGCACGTGAACATCAAGCCGCAGGTCGACCGCTACACCTTCGCCGACGGCCACGACATCGTCCTGCTGGCCGAGGGCCGGCTGGTGAACCTGGGCTGCGCGCACGGGCATCCGTCGTTCGTGATGTCCAACAGCTTCTCCAACCAGACCCTGGCCCAGATCGAGCTGTGGAACCACCGCGACGATTACCAGAACCAGGTCTATCGCCTGCCCAAGCAGCTCGACGAGGAAGTGGCGCGCCTGCATCTGGCCCAGATCGGCGTCAAGCTGACCCGCCTGACCCAGAAGCAGGCCGATTACCTCGGTGTGCCGGTGGATGGGCCGTACAAGGCCGATCATTATAGGTACTGAGGCGTTGCCTCAGTACCGGGAATGGGGAGTAGGGAATGGGGAATGGTTTGTTCCGCGCGGGTTTGTCGTGTGCGGCAGCGATCCACCTTTTCCGTTGATCGACAAAAAAGCGCCGCCCCTTTGGGCGGCGCTTTTTGGTACTTGGGGTCCGGATCGAAGCGGAGAGTCGGGCTTGGCGAGAAACCAACCATTCCCCATTCCCTACTCCCCATTCCCGAGCAGCCGCCGCAGGCGGCTGCTCAAAAATCCTGGTGATACTGCACGTAGGGGATGCGCGACTGCGTCGGCTCGGGGCCGTCCTTGGGCTTGGGTGCATGGCCGGAGGACCACAGGTTCTGCGCGCCGAAACTCAACGAACCCTGCCACGGCAGGCGCCAGGTGACGCCCAGGTCGATGCTCGTCCAGCGATGGTCCGTGCCCAGCGCGTTGTTGGCATGCAGGCCCGTTCCCGGCTCGGGCTGGACCACGCGGCCGACGATGCGGCCGCTGAGGGTGCCGCTGTCCACGCCCAGGCTAAGGGACTTCTGGCCCAGCGAACCGACTCCCAGCACGTTGCCCGGCAGCAGGCGGACGCGCCCGACGCTGGCACCGATGTCGATGCCGCTGCGATCGCCCAGCGCCACGCGGCCGCGCGCATGCAGGCTGGTGCTGTCCTGCAACGCGGCAAACGGCACGCCGTCGACCGTGGTGCTCATCAGCGACGCCTCGGGCAGCACGCGCGGCAGCAACGGCGAAGCCGGCTCGGGCCGGCTGGTGCTCACGTCCATGCCCACGCTGTAACCGCTGCCACGGAACGTGGCGCCGATCTCGCTTTGCAACAGGCCCGGAGTCAAGCGGTTGTCCACACAACTGACCCGGCGCACGGCCGGGTTGGCGGCCAGGCAACTGCCCACGCTCGAAGCACCCAGCCAGGATTGCTGCCGCACCCGCGCATGCGCCATCCAATTCGGATTCATGGCGTAGGCCAGCCCGCCGCCGGACTGCGAGGCAAACCCGAGACCGCGAAAGCCCAGGGAATAATCGGTCGGCTGCGACAAGCTCTGCGCGCTGCTGGCGAGAAGCCGCCAGGACTGGTCGTTGTCCGCCCGCCACAGGGGCAGCAGCATGCTGACCCGGGAGTCGTCCCGCGCCGCGACCAGCGCGGTAGCGTCGGCGGCCCCCTCGGCGGATGCCTGCAACGGCGGCCCGTCTGCGGCCACCGCCGACCCTGCCGCCACAAGCGGCAAGAGCAGGATCAGACTGGCGTACAAACGGCGCATGGCGTTGATTTCTCCGGGTCCCGCTAGAGACCGTCCCAGCCCCACAGAGTTCCTGCAGGGCCCTCCACGCTCGATTCTACCGATTTTACCTTTTACTAACAAGCGCCTGTGACAAACCCGTCGATTTCCGGCCCGGGGCTCTCTTTTCGGGCCCGGCAACCTCCCGGCGACGGGTATACTGAACGGGCACCCCCTCATCCCGCAGGTTTGCGGTCACGATGATCCCGGAGCCAACCACCCCTCTTCCCGACCGTCGCACGACGCATGAGACAGACGTGTTGCGACGTCTGGTGGAGCAGTTGTTCCGGGCCGGCGGCAGCGAGGACGTGCGTACGGCGTGCCAAACCTGTGTCGACGCGCTCGTACCCGGCATGAGGGTGCTCTGGCATCCCTCCCCGCCCGAGGACACTCCCGATGACCCGCGGGCGACACGGGTGCTGGCTGGCGACGGCCAACGTGATCTGGTGCTCGAGGCGCAGGAAGAGTCAGACTCCCGTGCCATCGACGACACGCAAGCCCTGCCCTGGAGCTGGATCGGCCGTCTGGCCCAACTGCGCCTGGAACAGCTCGCCGACACCGACAACCTGTTCCACGCCGTCTCGCGGCTGGCGCGGGCCGAACGCCTGCAGCGCGCGCTTTACAACATCGCCGACCTGGCCGGCACGCGTTGCGACACCGCCCGCATGATGCGCTCCCTGCACGACACCATCCGCACGCTGATGTACGCGGAAAATTTCTACATCGTGCTGTATGACCAGGAACAGGACAGCATCCGCTTCCCGTACTTCGTCGACACCATCGGCGCGGAAACACCCGACCTGGACGCAATGCTGCCGCTGGACAGCATCAAGTACCGCCTGGCCTGGCACCTGATCCGGCACAACCGGCCCCTGATGGGCAGCCGGAAATCGCTGTCCACCCAGGTCGACGGGCCGTTGCACGTGGACGGCCCCGAAGGCGTGGACTGGCTGGGCGTACCCATGCACCGCGGCGAGCAGGCCACCGGCGCGCTGGTCGTGCGCAGCTACCACGAGAACGCCCTCTACACCACGCAGGACTGCGAGCTGCTGACCTACGTGGCCCAGCAACTGCAGAACGCACTCGAACACCGCCAGGCCCAGATGGACCTGGAGGAACGCGTGGACCAGCGCACCCGCACGCTGCGCGAGACCAACCGCATCCTGCAGCAGCAGGTGCTCGAGCGCCAGCGCGGCGAGCGCCTGCAATCGTCCCTGTTCCGCATCGCCGAACTGGCCAACGCCAGCGACAGCCTGGACACGTTCTACGCCTCCGTGCACCGCATCATCGGTTCGCTGATCTATGCGCGCAACTTCTACATCGCCCTGCTCGACGAGGAACGGCAGCTGCTGAGCTTTCCCTACCTGGTGGACGAGGTCGACACCACCCGCGAACCGCGCGCGCACGGCCGCGGCAAGACCGAATACGTGCTGCGCCACGGCGAGCCCCTGCTGGCCGACCCGGAAAAGACCCGCCAGCTCGTCGAGCAGGGGGAAATCGTCCTCGCCGGCACGACGCCGGTGTGCTGGCTCGGCGTGCCGCTGATCTGGAACGGCAAGGTGATGGGCGTGCTGGCCGTGCAAAGCTACTCGTCCGAGCACACCTACGGCACGCACGAACAGGGTCTGCTCACCTTCGTCAGCTACCACATCGCCAACGCCCTGCAGCGCCGCCAGGACAACGAATCGCTCAAGCAGGCCTATGCCGACATGGAGCGCCGCGTGGTCGAGCGCACCCGCGCCCTGGCGCTGGCCAACCGCGACCTGCGCAAGCAGGTGGCCGAACGCGAACGCATCGAGCGCCGGCTCAAATACGAGACCCTGCACGATCCCCTGACCGGCCTGCCCAACCGCGCCCTGATGCTGCAACGGCTGGGCGTGGCGCTCAAGCGCTTCCACGCCGACCGCACCCAGCTCTTCGCCGTGCTGTTCATCGACCTGGACCGGTTCAAGGTCATCAACGACTCGGTCGGCCACCTGATCGGCGACGACCTGCTGTTCCAGGTCGGCGGACGCATCCGCTCGTGCGTGAAATCGCGCGACACCGTGGCCCGCCTGGGCGGCGACGAATTCGCCGTGCTGCTGGAATCGATTGCCGACGAGGACGTGGCCGGACGCGTGGCCGCGCGCATCATCGACAAGCTGCACAAGCCCTTCCGCATCGGGGTCAAGGAGCTGTTCACTTCGGCCTCCATCGGCATCAGCATGGCCTCGGCCAGCTACCGGCGCGCCGAGGAACTGCTGCGCGACGCCGACTCGGCCATGTACAGCGCCAAGGCCGGCGGCCGCCACCGCGCGGAAACCTTCGACCACGACCTGCGCCGCCACGCCCTGCAGGTGCTGGAAATCGAAAGCGACCTGCGCCACGGCCTCGAACGCCACGCCTTCGAACCCTACTATCAGCCCGTGATACGCCTGGACGACGGCCAGGTCATGGGCTACGAGGCCCTGCTGCGCTGGCGCCATCCGGAGCGCGGCGTGCTGCTGCCGGGCGAGTTCCTCGGCGTGGCCGAGGACTGCGGTTGCATCGGCGACATCGACTGGCAGATCTTCGAGCAGGTCTGCCGCCACGCCCGCACCCTGGTCGACGGGAACGGGTTCATCAGCATCAACCTGTCCGCACGCCATTTCCTCTCGCCCGACCTCGAACCCCGCCTGGTGGCGCTGCTGGCCCGCTACCACGTGACCCCGGCCCGCCTGCGCCTGGAAGTGACCGAAGGCACGCTGCTGGAAAATCCCGAGCACATCAAGCGTACCCTCGAGGCCTTCCGCGACCACGGCATGCACATCGCGCTGGACGATTTCGGCACCGGATATTCCTCGCTCAGCTACATGCACCAGTACCCCATCGAGGTACTCAAGATCGACCAGTCCTTCGTGGCCAGCCTGGACGAGAGCCACGGCAACCAGGGCAATGCCGTCGTGCGCGCCATCCTGGCCCTGGCCAGTTCGCTGGACATCCAGGTCATCGCCGAGGGCATCGAGACCCCCATGCAGCAACGCATCCTGCAGCGCATGGGCTGCCGCTACGGACAGGGATTCCTGTACGCTCGCGCGCAACCGGCCGAGGCCTGGCTGCAAACCCGTCCGGCACCGGCCGACGTTGCCGTCGGCGCGGGCGACTCCGGCGAGACTTCCGCCGAGGCATGAAGACGCGCCGCCGCAAACGTCCGCGCCGACGTCGCTGGCTGCGCATCGCCGGCTACCTCGTGGCGGCATGGATCCTCGTCACCTGGCTGCCGGTACTGGTGCTGCGCTTCGTGCCGCCGCCGACCAGCGCGTTCATGCTCGAACGGCAGGCCTCGGCCTGGATGCACGGCGAAAAGCACTTCCGCCTGCACTACCACTGGGTGCCCTGGTCGGACATGAACGAGCAGGCGCCCCTGGCCATGGTGGCCAGCGAGGACCAGAACTTCCCCTTCCACCACGGCTTCGACCTCGGGGCCATCCACACCGCCATCGAGGATTCCGAAAACGGCGAGCGTCTGCGCGGCGCCAGCACGATCAGCCAGCAAACCGCCAAGAACCTGTTCCTGTGGGGCGGCCGCAACTGGGTCCGCAAGGGACTGGAAGCCTGGTTCACCGTGCTGCTGGAACTGACCTGGCCCAAGCAGCGCATCCTCGAGGTCTACGCCAACATCGCCGAAATGGGCAACGGCATCTACGGCGTCGGCGCGGCCAGCCGCCTGTATTTCCACACCGACCCGGCCCACCTGAGCCGCCGCCAGTGCGCCCTGCTGGCCGCCGTCCTGCCCGACCCCCGCGGCCTGCATGCCAACCGCCCGTCGGCCTACGTCGAGCGGCGCGTGGCGTGGATCGAGCGGCAGATGCGGCAGTTGGGGGGGGTGGGGTATGTGGCGGGGTTGTGAGGGTTGAGGGGCGAGGGGCGAGTAGCGAGGGCGCGACAAGCCTGTCCTGAGGCAAGAGTCCGTGGCGCCGGGGTCCCACGCGATTCCGTCGAATACCGGACCTGGTGCGCCGACATCCGATTTTTGCACCCTCGCTACTCGCCCCTCGCCCCTCGCCCCTGCTTCCCCTCCTCCTCGCACCCCACACCCACCTTCCACTACCATCCCCCCGACAACCACCACCACGCCACCCCATGCCCCAACTGACCGTCGTCGTTCCCGCCTACAACGAGGCTGCCGGGCTGGCCGGTTTCCAGCGGCGGCTGGGGGCGGTGCTGGACGGGCTGGATCTGGATTGCCGCGTGCTGTACGTGGACGACGGCAGCCGCGACCGCACCTGGCAGGCCATCGAGGATCTGGCCGCCGCCGATCCGCGCGTGGGCGCGTTGCGGCTGTCGCGCAACTTCGGCAAGGAGGCGGCGCTGACCGCGGGTCTGGACCATGCCGAGGGCGATGCCGTGGTGGTGATCGACGCCGACCTGCAGGATCCGCCCGAGCTGATCCCGGACATGATCTCGCAGTGGCGCGCAGGCTACGACGTGGTCTATGCCACGCGCGACGCGCGCGACGGCGAAAGCCGCTTCAAGCGCTTCACCGCGGCCGCTTTCTACCGCACCATGGAGCATCTTTCGGACACCGCCATCCCGCGCGACACCGGCGACTTCCGCCTGCTTTCGCGGCGCGCGGTCGAGGCGCTGCGCGGCCTGCGCGAGCGTCAGCGTTTCATGAAGGGCCTGTTCGCCTGGATCGGCTATCCCCAGGTCGCCGTGCACTACCGCCGCGAGGCTCGCGCCAGCGGCCACAGCAAATGGAGCTACTGGCGCCTGTGGAACCTGGCCATCGAGGGCATCACCTCGTTTTCGGCGGCGCCGCTGAAACTGGCCACGTGGCTGGGCCTGGGCACGGCCTGCCTGGCCTTCGTGTACGGCCTCTACGTCTTCATCAAGGCGCTGGTCTGGGGCGATCCGGTACGGGGCTATCCGACCCTGATGCTGGTGATCCTCCTGCTCGGCGGCGTGCAATTGCTGGCCCTGGGCGTCATCGGCGAATACCTGGGCCGGCTGTATTCCGAAAGCAAACAGCGCCCGCTGTACGTGGTCGAAAAACGCCACCGGGTCGATTCCGGCGAAGCGGTTTCGGCCGATTCACCTTCTCCCGGCCACTCGCGTCAGGAGCCTGGGTGGTAGAAACCAAGCGAGCGAGGCAAAGTGGTTTTGAGTCAGGTTTTTCGATCATTTGAGGCGAATAGCCGTAGCTATTTAACGAAAAGGAGCGGAAAACCTGGCCAAAACCACGCAGCCGCAGCCGCTTGGTTTCTACCACCCAGGCTCCTAAACTGACCGCAAGCCGGTCACAGGCGGCCGGCCACGGGAGGACAGCATGCAACAGGTCAAGCACCTGCTGGAGGTCAAGGGCAACGCGATCTATGCCATCGCCCCCGAGGCCCCGGTCCTGGAAGCCCTCAAGTACATGGCCGACAAGCGCGTAGGCGCGTTGCTGGTCATGCACGGCAACGACTTGGCGGGCATCTTTTCCGAACGCGATTACGCGCGCAAGGTCATCCTGCACGGCCTTTCCTCGGCCAGCACGCCGGTGGCCGACATCATGGCCAGCCCCGTGCTCAGCGTGGGCCCGGACACCAGCGTGGAGGAGTGCATGCGTCTTTGCACCGACCGCCACGTGCGCCACCTGCCGGTGCTCGAAGGCAACAAGGTAGTGGGCATCGTGTCCATCGGCGACCTGGTCAAGGCGGTCATCGACGAGCAGGCCCAGGAAATCGAGCACCTGCAGAATTACATCGCCGGCTGACCCGGTCCCGATCAGCCTCGAAACTCGCCATCACTTCCCCTCTCCCTCCGGGAGAAGGGACGGTCCGGTGAGGATCATGTCGTCATCGCGGAAGACTCGGGCCGCGCGTGCAATGGCGGCAGCGGGCAATGCAGGGTGGCGCAGATCAGCCGCAGCAACTCGGCCTCGGCCACGGTGACCACGCCGTCTTCGCTCACCACCACGGCCAAGCCTTCCACCACCCGCTGCTTGTCGTCGGCGCGCAAGCCGTCCAGGGCGTCCAGGGCCTGGTCCGTGGCGGCCTGCCAGTCCTGCGGCAACGCGAACGCGCCGCGGTAGCCGGGCAGCGCATGGTCGATCGCCTGCTTCCAGGCACGCTGCGCCGCCGCCTCGTCGGCATGGCCGTGCGCGGCGACGATGGCGCACAACGCGGCAAAACTGCCGGCACGCTGGCGCAAACGCCCGCGGCCCGGACGAAAGCCCGCGGACGGATCGAGCAGGTCGTGCATTTGCTGGTCGAGCAGACGCACCATGCAGTACTCGTGCAGGTCCACGCTGTGGTCGACCTGCACCAGCGCGCACAGGGTATCGAGCAGGGTTTCCAGCTGCGGCCGCGGGCGCCGCCGCAGCGCGGGAAACGCCAGCGCCGCCAGCGGCAGGCGCTGCATCGGATGCACGTCGGTCAGCCAGGCCAGCGCATGGTCGGCGTCCTCGGCACAGTCGCTGCCCATGGCATGGTCGATGGTGAGCAACTGGGCATCGCGCACGCTGGCATCGCCGCGATCCATGGCCAGCGCCAGCAACAGGGCCTGCGCCTGGCGCGGCTGCCGGATGGCCTCGCGCAACGATGCCGGCAGCGCCTGCTGCAACGTCCCGGCCAGGTCGAACGCCTCCGCGCCGGGGGTGCCCACTTGGGCGCCGACCGCCGCCGCGGAAAGGTTCACGCCGGCAG
>CAZMMO010000084.1:0-8322 GCA_964567365.1 uncultured Rhodanobacteraceae bacterium
GCCGGAAACTTGTGCGCGACGGCCCAGCGCGGCGCCCGGGCCACAAAACCCATCTCGCGCTGGCCGGCGTAGTCGTCCAGCTTGTAGACCACCCCGTCGATGCCGTAAGGCAAATCATCGCGCTTGGCGCCGATACGGCGGAAATAGGCAATCAGCCCATCGAAACCGCGGGCCATGGCCACTTCCGGCGACACCGGAAAGCCCCATTCGCGCAGTGCCTGCAAGGTGGCCGAATGCGTATCCGGCAGTTCGCCGCCCTCGACCACGCCGATGGAATAGGCAAAGAAACTCAGCTTGCGCCGGGCGGTGACGGACGGGTCCAGCTGGCGCAGCGAACCGGCGGCACCGTTGCGGGTGTTGGCCAGCAGCTTGCCTCCCTGCTTCAGGGCCCGCGCATTGTAGGCCTCGAAATCCTTCTTCAACATCACCACCTCGCCACGCACCTCCAGCACCTCGGGCCAGCCCGTGCCACGCAGGCGCAGGGGAATCGAGCGGATGGTACGCACGTTGGCGGTCACGTCCTCGCCGGTGGCGCCATCGCCACGGGTCGCACCACGCACGAGGCGGCCATGTTCGTAACGCAGGCTGATGGCCAGGCCGTCCAGCTTGGGTTCGACGGAAAACACGGGATCGGCACGCTCCAGCGCCTGTTCGATGCGGCGCACGAAGTCGGCCACTTCCCGGAAGCGTTCGCGGTCGCCTTCGCCTTCCTGCTCGAAGGCATTGCCCAGCGACAGCATCGGCAGTTCGTGGCGGACCTCGGCAAAGCCGCCATCGGCACGGGCGCCGACACGGCGTGTGGGCGAATCGTCGTCGGCCAGGGCGGGATACTCGGTTTCCAGGGCCTCCAGCTCGCGCATCAACCGGTCGTATTCGGCATCGGGAATGTGGGGGTCGTCCAGCACGTGGTAGCGGTAGCTGGCGTCGTCCAGTTGCCTGCGCAATTCGGCGGCTCGCTGGACCACGGTTTCCGACGGGGCGTTTGACGGCATGGAAATCTCCGGCTGGATGCCGTGCATGATAATCGCATGCCGCAAGACGGGCATTGCCCGCCCCACGAGAGGGTTTTTGCTACGCTGCGTCCTCGTACTTTTGCCTGTCGTGTGTCCTCGCATGCATCTTCCCCTTACCCTGGCCACGGCGGCCGTCCCGCATTTCGACCTGACCGGCCATCCCGTGGGCTGGGCCGCCCTGGTGCTGTTCGTGCTGGCCTACGCGGCCGTCATCCTGGAAGAGCGCATCCACATCGCCAAGTCCAAGCCGGTGATGCTGGGGGCGGGCCTCATCTGGGGACTGATCGCCTGGCAAACCGGAGGCGATCCGGGCGTGCGCCACGCGTTCGAGGCGATGTTCCTGGAATACGCGGAAATCTTCTTCTTCCTGGTGGTGGCCATGACCTACGTCACCGCGATGGGGGAACGCGGCGTGTTCGAGGCCTTGCGCACGGTCCTGACCCGCCACGGTTTCAGCTACCGGCAATTGTTCTGGCTGACCGGCGTGCTGGCGTTTTTCCTGTCGGCGGTGCTGGACAACCTGACCACGTCGCTGGTGATGTCGGCGGTGGTCATGGCCGTGGGCATCGGCAACGTGCGCTTCATGGTGCTGGCGATGATCAACCTGGTGGTGGCGGCCAATGCCGGCGGCGCCTGGAGCGCCTTCGGCGACATCACCACCCTGATGGTGTGGCAGGCGCACAAGGCGGAATTCTTCGACTTCTTCCGCTTGTTCCTGCCGTCCCTGACCAACTGGCTGGTCCCGGCGGCATGCATGTATTTCGCCCTGCCCCGTGGCCGCCCCGAGGCGATCTCCGAACAAGCCGGCATCAAGCCCGGCGGCATCGCCATCTGCGCCACGTTCGGGCTGACCATCGTCATCACGGTGGTCGGCAAGCAATGGCTGGGCATGCCGGCGGCCTACGGCATGCTCACCGGCCTGGCCCTGCTGAACCTGCTGGCTTCGCGCATCGACCACCGCCAGCGCCGCTACGCGCTGGCCCAGGGTGTGGAGCACCAGCCGTATTCGATCTTCCGCATCATCGCCAACGCCGAATGGGACACGCTGCTGTTTTTCTACGGCGTGTTCGCCTGCGTCGGCGGACTGGCCGCGCTGGGTTACCTGGCGCTGGCCTCGCAGTACATGTACGGCACCCTGGGTTACACCATTGCCAACACCGGCATGGGCGTGCTGTCGGCCGTGGTCGACAACATCCCCATCATGTACGCGGTATTGCAGATGAACCCGCCGATGGCACAACCGGACTGGTTGCTGATCACCCTGACCGCCGGCGTGGGCGGCAGCCTGCTGTCCATCGGCTCGGCCGCGGGAGTGGCGCTGATGGGCGTCTCGCGCGGGCTGTACACCTTCGCCAGCCACCTGAAATGGACCTGGGCCATCGCACTCGGCTACGCGGTCAGCATCGTGCTGCACCTGTGGCTGGCCACGTACGTGTTCGGCGCGTAAGAAACGCCCGCATATACCCGGGCGCGACGTGTAGGAGCGCACCTGGGCGCGACGGGCTCAACGTTCAATGAATCTCAAGGCTGTCGCGCCCAGGTGCGCTCCTACATCGGGTTTTTGGTCGGGATGTCGTTCAGGCGCTGGGCTACTGCGTCGAGAAACGTTTCGGGCAGCACGGCATGGACGGGCACGCTCCAGCACTGGTCGTGCGCGAACGCGGCGCATTTGACGGCATCCTTCTCGGTCATCAGTACCGGCAGGTCGTCGCCAAAATCGAGATCGGCGCGGGTGAAGGCATGATGATCCGGAAAAGCGTGTTCGCGCACCTGGATACCACGCGCGCGCAGGCTGTCGAAAAAACGTTGCGGGTTGCCGATGCCGGCCACGGCATGCACCGTACCGCCGGCAAAGTCCTGCAATGGCACCCGCCGGGTGGCGACCCGCAGGTGCTGCGCACGATTGCCGGCCAGTCGCATCGGTACCTCGCCGGCGCCCGCCGGCTCGCCGTTGCACACGCGAAAATCGACGCGGCGCAGGCGCGCAGGCGCTTCGCGCAAGGGACCGCACGGCAACATCAGGCCGTTGCCGAAACGCCTTGCCGCGTCGATGACACAGATTTCGACATCGCGCTGCAGGCGGTAATGCTGCAGACCGTCATCGGCGATCACCACGTCGCAACCCGCGTCCAGCAACAGCCGTGCCGCGGCGGGACGATCGTGTCCCACGGCCACCGGAACGCCGGTCCGTTGCCGGATCAGGCAGGGTTCGTCGCCATGGCGGGCGGGGTCCGGGGTAGCGGTCAGCAGCTGCGGCCGCTCCGCGCCGCCCGCATAACCGCGGCTGACCACGCCCGGGTGCCAGCCCCGTTCGCGCAGATGTTCCGCCAGGGCGATGACCAGTGGCGTCTTGCCGGTACCGCCGACCGTGAGGTTGCCCACCACCAGTACCGGCACGGGAAGGCGCACGCTGGCCAGCCAGCCATGCCGGTACAGCCACGCCCGCAGCGCGGTCGCGCCACGGTACAGCCAGGTCAGGGGACGCAGCAGCAGCGGGCGCGGTTTGCCCCCGTACCAGCGCTCCACGATGCGTTCGGCCAGAGCCACGGCGGCGGCGTGTCAGCGTGTCGTCGTGGCGGGCACGACGGGAGCGTCGTGGAACTGCATGCGATGCAGTGCCGCGTACTGCCCGCCCAGCGCCAGCAGGTCGACATGGGTGCCGTGCTCGATGATGCGGCCGGCCTCCAGCACGGCGATCTGGTCGGCATGCTCCACCGTGGACAGGCGATGGGCGATCACCAGCGTGGTGCGGTCGCGCATCAGGTGCGCCAGGGCCTGCTGGATCAGGCGCTCGGATTCGGTGTCCAGCGCCGAGGTGGCTTCGTCCAGGATCAGGATGGGGGCATTCTTGAGGATGGCGCGGGCGATCGCGATGCGCTGGCGCTGGCCGCCGGACAGCAGGTTGCCGCCCTGCCCGATCGGCGCGTGGATGCCGCCGGGCATGTCGCGGATGAACTCCATGGCATGGGCGGCCTCGGCCGCTTCGATGATGGCCTCCTCGCTGGCTCCGGCCAATTCGCCGTAGGCGATGTTGTTGGCCACCGTGTCGTCGAACAGCACTACCGATTGCCCCACCCAAGCCATTTGCCGACGCAGGTCGGCCAGGCGATATTCGTCGATGTCGTGCCCGTCCAGCGCGATGGAGCCCGCGGACAATCCGTAGAAACGCGGCAACAGGCTGGCCAGCGTGCTCTTGCCGCTGCCCGAGCGTCCGACCAGTGCCGTCATGCTGCCGGCCGGGCAGTCCAGATCCACGCCACGCAGGGCATCGACCGTGGCCCCGGGGTAGCGCATCACCACGCCGCGAAAGCGGATCTCGCCATGGGCCCGGCGCAGTTCGCGCGCGCCGTGGTCGGGTTCCGGAGGCATGTCCATCACCTGGAACAACTCGTCGGCCGCCGCCATGCCGCGCTGGATGTTGGCCTGCACGGTGGCCAGGCGCTTCATGGACGGCAGGATCGCGCCCATGGCAATGATCATGCGGGTGAATCCGCCCGAGGTCATCTCGCCGATGACGTCCGGCCGGGTGGCCATGAGCACGATCAGCGCCAGCGAGATCGCGGCCACGGTCTGCACCACCGCCGAAGATATGGCATTGGTGGTGGCCACCTTGAGGTTGAAGTGGCGCGTGCGCTGCGCGGCGCTCTCGAAACGTCGGCCCTCGTATTCCTGGCTGCCGTAGATCTTGATCTCGCGCTGGCCGTTGATCGCCTCCTCGACGATGCCGGTCACCGTGCCCATCATGCCCTGCACGTGGCGGCTGATGCGCCGGTAGCGGCGACTGACCACGGTAACCACCAGCAGGATCACGGGCACCAGGATGAACAACGCCAGGGTGAGGTAGGCATTGGTGTACAGCATCAGGCCGACCATGCCGATCACGGTCAGGCCGTCGGTGATGGCGATCTTGACCGCGGTCGTCGAGGCCTGCGCCACCTGCTCGGAGGTGTAGGTGACACGCGCGATCTGGTGCCCGGAAGGCTCGCGGCCAAAAAAGGCCGAGCCGAGGCGCAGGTAGGTCTCGAAGATGTCCACGCGCATCTGCTGGACCACGCTGCGTCCCACATAGGCGGTGCCGTAGCGCTCGGCAAAGGTGCCGAAACCGCGGGCCAGAAAGATGCCCACGATCCAGATCGGCATCCAGAAGATGGTGTGCGGATCGCGCATGACGAACAGCTTGTCGAGCAGCGGCTTGACCTCCTTGACGAAGGCGGTCAATGCCGCGGCGTCGACCACCATGCCGAGCAGGGCCAGCGTGACCACGGGCCAGTAGGGGCGGACATAACCCAGCAGACGTTTGTAGATGGGCCAGGTCTTCGTGTCCGGCTGCGCATCCGCCGTCATGTCAACCGCCTGCCGCAGGGGCTGCCGGGCGCGTGGTGGCCATGGACAGGTGGCTGAAACCCAGTTGACCCAGCGCATCCATGGCCGTCACCACGGCCTGGTGCGAGGTGCGGGCATCGGCGCGCAGCGAGACCGGGCGGTCGCGGTCGCTGCCCGCCGCGGCGACGATGGCCCGCTTCAAGGCATTTTCATCGCGCCCGGCCACTTCGTTGCTGCCGACATAGTAGTGCCCGTCGCGGTCGATCATGATGACCAGGGGATTGGTTTGCACAGTATTCGAATGGCTGCTTGCCGAGGGCAGCGCCACCTTCATGCTGGAGTGGCGTACAAAGGTGGTGGTGAGCACGAAGAACATCAACAGCGTCAACAGCACGTCGATCAACGGGATCACGTTGATCTCGAAATCGCTCTCGCGGCGGCCGTCGCCCAATCGCATGTCATGGCCTCAGCGTGCGACGCTGCGCGCGGTCCGTCGTGCGGGCGCCGCCCGCTTGCGGGTCTGTGGCTCCGCCTCGCGCACCTGCGCGGACGCCGGTGACTGCGACAGTTCGTCCAGCAGGGCCGTGGCGCGCTTTTCCATCTCCATGCAATACCCGGTCACGCGCGCACGGAAATGCCGATGCAGGATATAGGCCGGAATGGCCACCACCAGGCCCGCGGCCGTGCACACCAGCGCCTGGCCGATGCCTCCGGCCATCTTCATCGGGTCGCCCACGCCGCTGACCATCACGGTCAGGAACATCTCGATCAGGCCCAGCACCGTGCCCAGCAGCCCCAGCAGCGGGCCGATCAACGCAATGGTGCCCAGCGCGCTCAAAAAGCGCTCCATCCGATGCACGACGTGGCGCCCGGTGTCCTCGATGCGCTCCTTGATGACCTCGCGCGGCCGGTCCCGCACGGTCAGCGCCGCAGCATACAGCTCTCCCATGGGCGAGCCCTGGGCCAGGGCCTGCAGGTGTTCGGCGTCCAGGCGGCGCGAATGCGCCCATTGCAGCACTTCCTCGCCCAGCCCGGGCGGGAACACCGTCTCGCGCCGCAGCGACCAGAACCGCTCCAGCACGATGGCAAGCATGACCACCGAACACAACACGATGGGCAACATGGGCCAGCCGCCCGCCAGCAGGATATCCAGCACGTGAGCCTCTTCGCGCAACCAGAAGTCAGGGTCGCATCATACCAGTGTTGCCCGTTCAACCTGTGCCCTGGTTGGCACCGGCGGCAAGCGCTCACCCGTGCGGATGCGCCATCACGAACCAGGTGACCGCGGCGACCAGATTGTTGCCGGCATGGGCCACCACGGCAGGCCACAGCGAGCGCGAGCCCAGGCGCAGCAGGGCCAGCACGACGCCCAGTCCCACCAGCGCGGGGACGGCGTACCAGGCAAAGCCGAAATCGGGCAGGTGCGCGCAGCCGAACACCAGCGCACTGACGAGGACCGCCACGGCAACCGGCATCCGGCGCATCAGGCCGGACAGCAGCACGCCGCGGAAGAGCAGTTCTTCCACCAGCGGCGCCACGCCCACCACCATGACCGCCAGGGCAAGACGCAGGCCCAGCGAGGTATCGCGGCCCAGCATCGACACGTCCTGTTGCACCTCGTGGCCATGCGCAAGCCACTGCGTCACCACGCCGCCGAGAAACACCATGGCCACGCCCGCCACCACGGCAACCAGGAACCAGCGCCGCGACCCCGGCAAGGCGAACCCCAGCCCCGGCGGGTCGGGCTCGCTCCAGCGCTGCGGCCAGCAGCGATGGACCACCCACAGCGTCAAGGCCGTCGCCACGACGAGGGTGAGAATCGTCAGCGCGGCCCGGGTATCCGTGCTGCCGAGCAACTGCGCCACCGCGTCCCGGGAGAGCCACGGCTGCGCGCCATGCACCACGCCGTACCCCAGGGCAAACAGCATGACGGCCAGCGTCCCCACGGCCAGTTGCAACACGAAATAGAGCGCGACCATACCGAGGCCACTGAAAACGCCCGGCCCACGCGGGGCCGGCGCTGGGATATCGACCACGGAATGCTCCTCGTCGGACAAATTTCTCCCCTGGATGTCTCGCACGCCGTACCGTGCGGTTGGCGCATTGTGCCAGCAATCCGGGTACGCCACCGCATATAGCGGCAGCACGCCGCCAATACCCGGGCTGGCCCACGCCCACACTCCGTACCCGCCGATACCCACATCAAAACGGGACACCGCCGCTACGCGCGGACGACCGCGGTTCCTAGCATGACCGGGCCATGAACTTCCCTGCTTTCCCCGTCCCTGCACGCCGTCCCGCCGGGTTCACCCTGGTCGAGCAAATCGCCACCCTTGCCGTGGCTGCCATACTGGTCACCATGGCAATCCCTTCCATGGCCCGATTGGCGACGCGCTCGGATGTACGCACCACCGAGGACGCCCTGTTCACCGCGGCCCACCTGGCGCGCTCCTCGGCCATCATGCACAACACCCATGCCCTGCTCTGCCCCAGCGTCGACGGCAGCCAATGCAGTGCCGGACCCGATTGGCAACAAGGCTGGATCGTGGCGCTGGACGGCGACCACGACAACCAGCCCGACGGCGGCATCCTGTTCCACGGCCAACCAACCGGCGGACACGTGCGCGTAGTCGGCAGCAACGGGCATATCCGCGTACGGTTCCGTGCCGACGGCGACGCGGCAGGCACCAACCTGTCCCTGGTGATCTGCCCGCGCCAGTCCGGCCACGCCCGTGCCCGCGTCATCGTCATCTCCAACGCAGGCCGCATCCGCGAAGCCATGGCAAGCAAGGCGCAGCGGGCACGCTGCCCGGATGCGGCCTGATACCCGCCACCGCGCACACGCCGGAAACCGGCCGACCGGCCTTGACATCGACCATCCCCCTCACCAGAATTGCGGGCTCGCTGCCCGAATAGCTCAGCTGGTTAGAGCATCTGACTGTTAATCAGAGGGTCGCAGGTTCGAGTCCTGCTTCGGGCGCCACAC
>CAZMMO010000085.1:0-8258 GCA_964567365.1 uncultured Rhodanobacteraceae bacterium
CCTCAAGCCCGTCGCGCCCGGGTGCGCTCCTACACAACAACACAAAGCAAACCAGGCGAGCCAGGCGATTACAATGGCCGCATGAGCGCTCCCGATCCATCCCCGCTGGGCAAGGCCACGGTCTACCCCAACCGCTACGACCCCGACCTGCTGTTTCCCATCGAGCGCGCACCCAAGCGCGCGGAGCTGGGCATCGGCGGCACTCTGCCTTTCCATGGCGTGGACATCTGGAACGCCTACGAGCTGTCCTGGCTGGACCCGCGCGGCAAACCGCGCGTGGCCATGGCCGAATTCCGCGTGCCTGCCGACTCGCCGCGCCTGATCGAGTCCAAGTCGTTGAAACTGTATTTGAACGGCTTCAACGGCGAACGCCTGGACCGCACCGGGCTCACCCGGCGCCTGATGCACGACCTCGCCGCCGCCAGCGGCAGCGACGTGGCGGTTCGCCTCATCCCCGCCGACGACTTCGACGCGCAAAGACTGCACCCGGCCAGCGGCATCCTCATCGACGACATCGACATCGCCATCGATCATTACGGCCCGCCGCGCCCGGACTTTCTGGCCACCGTCCCCGGCACACCCGTCCGCGAAACCCTGGTATCGCACCTGCTGAAATCCAACTGCCCGGTCACCGGCCAGCCCGACTGGGCCAGCGTGCAGATCGCCTACAGCGGCGCTCCCATCGAGCATGCCGGGCTGCTGAAATACCTGGTGAGCTTCCGCGAGCACGCCGAATTCCACGAGCAATGCGTGGAGCGCATCTTCGTCGACATCACGCAACGCTGCGCGCCGGATGCACTGAGCGTGTACGCCCGCTACACCCGCCGCGGCGGCCTGGACATCAACCCGTTCCGCAGCAGCCGCGCCGACGACGACGCGCCCGAGAACGCGCGCAACGCAAGGCAATAGTTGCGCAGCATGCCGGCCGTCATCACGCCCGGCGCAAGCCCCGATCCCGTGCCGCACGCAGGCCCACGATCCTGGCCCGGTGAACTTTTGCGTCACGGACCTGTCACCTAACGACGTCGTCGTCGCCGGTTTCGCCGACGCGCGCTCACGATTCCTTTTCTTTGCCCGACGCAGACGCACCAGGCGCCAGGGGGCCGGAACAGAACGGAGCCTTGCGGATGATCCGTCTTGACAACCTGACTCGCCGCTATGGCGACTTCATCGCCGTCAGCAACCTCTCCTGCCGGATCGAGGCCGGGGAAATCATCGGCCTGCTGGGGCGCAACGGGGCCGGAAAAAGCACCACCATGAAAATGCTCACCGGCGCGCTGGAGCCGGACAGCGGTCAGATCCTGATCGACGACAAGGACCTCGCACGACACCGCCAGGAATTGCAGAAGCGCATCGGCTATCTGCCGGAAAACTGCCCGCTGTACCCCGAAATGACGGTCGCCGAGTACCTCGAGTACCGCGCCTGCCTGCTCGACGTGCCCGAATCCCGGCGCATGCCGGTCATCCGCGAGGCCATCGCGCGAACCGAACTCGAGCCCAAGCTGATGTCCCCCATCCGGGCGCTGTCGCGCGGCTACCGGCAACGGGTCGGCGTGGCCCAGGCGATTCTCCACAGCCCCGACATCGTCATCCTGGACGAGCCCACCAACGGCCTGGATCCGCAGCAGATCGGCCACATGCGCGAGCTGATCCGCGATCTTGCCCGGCACGCCACGGTAGTGGTTTCCACCCACATCCTGCAGGAGGTGGAGGCGGTCTGCCAGCGGGTGCTGATCCTGCGTCATGGCGAGCTGGTGGTCGACACGCCGCTCGACGCGCTGCGCCGGAACCGCACCCTGCTGGTCGAAACCGACGCCGACGAGGCGCGCGCACGGGCCCTGCTGGAACGCGTGGAAGGCATCGACAACGTGGCCGCGGGCGACGCGGGCCGATACGAACTGACCCTCGCCGGGGATGCACGCACGGTGGCGCCCCGGGTGGCGCACGCGCTGGTCGCAAACGGGCAGCAACTGTTCCGCCTGCAGACCCACGGCCAGGATCTGGAGACCCTGTTCCGGGACGTCAATGCAAATCCGGACGCGGAGGTGCAGCATGCGTAACCTCTACCGCATCACGCAACGCGAGTGGCGCAGCTACTTCGGCTCGCCCGTGGCATACCTGTTCATGGCCGCCTTCCTGGTCGTGGTGCTGTTCGCCTTCTTCTGGGTGGACACGTTCTTTTCGCACAACGTCGCCAACGTGCACTCGCTGTTCCAGCGCATGCCGCTGCTGCTGGTGTTCCTGGTCGCCGCCATCACCATGCGCAGCTGGAGCGAGGAGCGCCGCTCGGGCACGCTGGAGCTGCTGCTGACCTCGCCGCGTTCGAACGCGGAACTGGTCCTGGGCAAGTTCTTCGGTTGCCTGGGCCTGGTGGCCGTCGCCATCGCGCTGACGCTGCCCATCCCCATCACCGTCTCCCTGATCGGCCCGCTGGACTGGGGACCGGTCATCGGCGGCTATCTCGCAAGCCTGCTCCTGGCCAGCACCTATATCGCGCTCGGCCTGCTGGTTTCCCAGTTGACCGAGAGCCAGATCGTCAGCCTGATCGGCACCCTGCTCATCGGGCTGGCGCTGTATTTCCTCGGCGCCCCGCAACTGACCAGCCTCGCCGGCCAGTCGGTCGCGGACCTGCTGCGCGGCCTGAGCACCAGCGCCCGCTTCGACAGCATCGCGCGCGGCGTGGTGGACGTGCGCGACCTGGTCTATTACCTGAGCCTGACGCTGCTGTTCCTGGCCCTGGGCATGCTGTTGCTCGAGCGCATCCGCTGGTCCACGCACGGCAATCGCAAGCGGCACCGGCGCGGGTACGCGGCGGCGGTGCTGGTGCTGGCCAACGTGGTGCTGCTCAACGTGTGGCTGGCGCCCGTGCATGGCCTGCGCGCCGACCTCACCCAGGGGCGCATCTATTCGCTGTCGGATACCACGGTCGACTACCTGCACCAGTTGCAGCAACCGCTCCTGATACGCGGCTATTTCAGCAAGAAGACCCACCCGCTGCTGGCGCCGCTGGTGCCGCAGCTGAAAAACCTGCTGCGCGAGTACGGCATCCGCGGCGGCCATCACGTGAAGGTCGAGATCGTCGACCCGCAGAACGACCCCGGAATGGCCGAGCGGGCCGCCAGCCGGTACGACATCAAGCCGGTCCCGTTCCGCGTCCAGAGCAAATACGAAGCCTCGGTGGTCAATTCCTACTTCGACGTGCTGGTGAAATACGGCGACCAGCACAAGGTGCTCACCTTCCAGGACCTGATCCGGATCGAGCACGGCAACGGCGGCAACATCAGCGTCGTCCTCGCCGATCCCGAATACAAGATCACCAGCGCGGTGCAAAAACTGGTGTCGGCCTACCGGCGCGGCGGCAACATCTTCACCTCCATCAAGCGGCCGGTGACGCTGAAGGCTTTCATATCCGCCAAGTCCCGGCTGCCGGACAAGCTGCGGAAACTGCGCAAGGATTTCACCGGCATCGTCGCCGCCTTGAAAAAGCAGGCCGGAGACAAACTGCAGGTCGACATCCGCGATCCCGGCGACCCCACCGGTCCGCAGGCGCAAAAGCTGGCCGGGCAATACGGCATCCAGCCGCTGAGCACCAACCTGCTGGGGCTCAACCCGTTCTTCTTCAACCTGGTCCTCGAACGCGGCAGCCAGCAGGTGCCGGTCCCGCTTCCCGACAACCTGGACAAGGCGGGCCTCAAGAAGAACCTCGAGGCCGGCCTGACCCGGTTCGCCAGCGGCCTGCTCAACACGGTCGCCGTCTACGCACCGCCCGGACCGCCGTCGTATCCGGGCATGCCGCCACGGGGCGGGGGCAGCCATTTCCACCTGCTCGAACAGGCCCTGCGCAACAAGGCCGTGGTGCGCCGGACGGATCTCAAAAACGGACACCTTCCCGCGGGCACCAATCTGCTGATGGTGCTGGCGCCGGAAAACCTGTCCGACAAGCAGTTGTTCACCATCGACCAGTTCCTGATGCGCGGCGGCACGGTCGTCATCGCGGCCAGTCCGTTCCACGTCGGCATCGGTCCCGGGGGTCTCAGCGCCCGTCCGCAAAAGACCGGCCTGGCCAAGTGGCTGTCCGCCAAGGGTATCCATATCGGCAAGAAACTGGTGCTCGATCCACGCAACGCCCAATTCCCGATTCCCGTGGTTCGTCACCTCGGCGGCGTCCCGGTGCGCGAGTTCCGGCAGATGAACTACCCGTACTTCATCGACGTGCGCCAGGACGGGATGCCCGCCCATTCGGTGATCACCGACGGGCTTGGCCAGTTGACGATGACCTGGGCCTCCCCCATCACGTTGGCCAAGAAGCTGCCGGGCGACCTGAAGGCCCGGACCCTGCTGCGCAGCTCGGACGGCTCCTGGCTGTCCGCTTCGACCGATATCCTGCCCGCCGGCGACACCCCGCCGTGGAGCGCGCCTCCCGCGCACGGTGCGAGCCACATCCTCGCCACGGTGGTCAGCGGGCGCTTCACCTCGTGGTTCAAGAACCGCAGCAATCCCTTCCTCGCCGCGGCAAAGGCAAAGAAGCCGGACACCGGCGCCGACACGAAGGACGCGAAAGGCAAGAACGACAGCGACAAGGATCAGGCCTTCAAGGTGGGCTCGATCATCGACCACTCGCCCGGCAACGCCCGCCTCGTGCTGATCTCCTCGCCCACGTTCCTGGACGACACCATGATGAACCTGCAGGGCGTGGCTTCCGGGCAGCCCTACACGCAGCCGATCCAACTGATGCGCAACCTGCTGGACTGGGCGCTCGACGATCCGGCATTGCTGTCGCTGCGTGACCAGCAGCGCACCTCGCGCATCCTCGAACCGCTGGACGACGGCCAGCGGGCATTCTGGGAATACCTCAACTACGGTCTCGCCCTGGCCGGACTGCTGATCGTGTTCCTGATCGCGCGCGGCCTGCGGCACCGGCGCACCCGGCGCCACCTCGCCGCGCTGGGTACGCAAGCCGCGGAAGGAGGCCGATCCTGATGCGCAAGTTCAACCTGGCATTGCTCACCGTCCTGGTGATCCAGATCGTCCTGGTCGCGGTGATGTACGGCCGGCAGCCGCCGGCCGCGGCGGCGCCGGCCGGCCCCTGGGTCCACATCGACCGGAACCATCTGGACAAACTGACCATCACCGGCGGCGACGGCAAGAGCGTCACCCTCGAGCACGGCCACAACGGCTGGGTGGTGCCGGCAAAATCCAACTTCCCCGCCAACCAGGAGCAGTTGAAGAGCCTCGTCGACCACCTCGACGACGCCCGGCCCGATCTGCCGGTCGCCGTTTCCCAGGATGCCCGGGAACGGTTCCATGTGGCCAAGGACAAGTTCGAGCGACACCTGGTGTTCACCACCGCCAAGGGCAGGACCACCAGCCTCTACCTCGGCAAGAGCGCCGGCGCGGGCCGCCTGTACGCGCGCCTTGCCGGCACGGACGCCATCATGGACATCCGCTTCCCGCTGTGGCGCGCCGGCACCAGCGCCTCCGACTGGCTCGACAAGAAGTCCCTCGATTTCCCGCCCGCAAAGCAAACACGCATCGCCCTGCCCCACGTGACGCTGGTGCGGAACAAGGACCTGTGGCAACCGCAGGGGCTGGCCGACGGCCGGGAACCGGACCATGCCGCCATCCAGACGCTGCTCGACCAGGTCAGCGCCTTGCGTTGGGACACCCTGAAAGGCAAGGCATCCGATGCCCATCTGCCGGCACACGCGACCTTCACCATGACCGTGACCCCGAAGCAAGGCGCCGCCCGCGTCTACCGCTTCTACAAGCGCCCGGCCGCCACCGGCAAATCGGACCAGACGAAAAACGAAAAGGCCAAGCCCACCTGGTGGGTCACCCGCTCCGACAGCGACTTCGCGTTCACGATCGGCGACGACCAGGTCGAGCCGCTGTTCCAGGCAGACCCGGCCAGCCTGAGCCGGGCCAAATCGAAAAAGAACACGGACCAACACGGAAAAACCGGGAAGCCGGCGGACAAGAGCGCCGCCCAATAGACCGGATATCCGGACAAACGAGCAGGACGGGCACGGCCCGCCCTGCTCGACTCTCGATGGACGACCAAACCTTGAAGCCACCGCCGGCGGGACGGGCTCCCGCGACGGGGTCGTTTTGCGGTGGCGGGATGGCTCAGTAGGCGCGCCGGCTCCACTCGTTGTGGGTGATTTCCGGCCGCGACGCCTTGCCGCCGGCCTGGACCCGCAACTGGCCGACATACCAGCCGCGACCGTTGATGCGCTTGTCCGTGCGGTAGCGGAACTGGACGTAACGCGTACCGGCGGGCAACGCCACCTGCTTCTCCTGCCAGCCGTCGCTGTAGCCCGTCACGAGCTTGAGCGTTTTCCAGTGGACGCCGTCCGGCGAAGCCTCGACGCTGCCGTAATCGTCGCCCGGCTGCAGGCGATACCAGGTACGGAAGGACACGCTGGCATCGCGGTGCGGCGCGATCTTCGCCGTCAGCGTCCGGTTCAGGAAATTGCCGTAGCCGGAGAACCAGGCCGTGTCGCCCGCCGGGCTGTCGACGGGAATGGCGTTGGCGATCCCGGTGAACACCTGCCGGATCGCGGTGACGATGGACGGCGCATGCCGGGTCGGATGCACCCGGTTGGTCAGCAGGATGGCCACCACGTCATTGTTCTTGTTGATGGCGAGCATGGTGCCGGTGAAACCCTCGTGGCCGGCCGTATGCGGCCCGGACAGGGCGCCCATCAGGTAATCCCGGTCGATCGACCAGCCCAGGCCCGTGGCGTCGCCCGGAAACTTCTTGTCCCAGTTGGTCAGCAGCAGGTCGACCGCCTTTTGCGACAGCACGCGCACGCCGTCATAGGTGCCGCCGTTCAACATCATCTGGCCGAACACGGCCAGGTCGTGCGCGCTGCTGAACACGCCCGCGTGCCCGGCCACGCCGCCCAGCGCCCAGGCGTTCTCGTCGTCGACCTGGCCCCACAGCAAGCCGCGCTTGGTCCACGGCTGGTATTCGCTGGCGGTGATGCGCGGCTTCAGTTTGGCCGGCGGATCGTACATGGTGTCGCTCATGTGCAGCGGGCCGGTGAGATGCTTGCGCAGGAACACGTCCTCGCGCTCGCCGCTGAGCTTTTCGACCAGGGCGCCCAGGGTGATGAAATTCATGTCGCTGTACACGTAGTGCGTGCCCGGCGGATGTTCCAGCGGCAGCCCCAGCAGGTATTTCAGGCGGTCCGCACGCGAGCCGGGCACCTCGTACAACGGGGTCGCCGGATCGGGCCGGAAGCCGGAGGTGTGCGTCAGCAACTGGCGGATCGTGACGTCCTGCTTGCCGTTCACGCCGAAGGCCGGCAAGTACTTGGCGACCGGATCGTCCAGCTTGAACTTGCCCTCGTCCCACAGCTGCATGACCGCGGTGGCGGTGAACAGCTTGCTGATCGAGGCCATGTCGAAGATCTCGTCTTTGCGCATCGGGCGCGGATCCGCAGCCAGAGTGTAGTTGCCGTCGCTGTACAGCGACGCGTAGCCGTAGGCCTTCCACTTGGCGATCACGCCGCGCCGCGCCACCAGCACCACCGCCCCCGGCGCCGCGCGTCGGGCGATGAAGCGGTTGATGATGCCGTCGACCTGGTCCAGTGCCTGCGGCTCGAACCCGGCCTGCTGCGGCGTGCCGGACTGCAGCACCGTCGCGCACGGGCAATCCGGCTGGTTCCAGGGATACGCCTGCTGCGCAGGCTCCGCGGCCAGGCCAGGTGACGCGGCCAGGGAAAACACGGCCGCGGAGGCAACCGCGGCCATCAGGTGGCGAACTCGAATACCGAAAATCATTGCTGACCCCTTCGAAAAAGTCTGCCGAATGCAGATCCCTATCATCATGGCCCGCTCTGGTTTGTCGTTGCAACAACCCCATTGGCGCCGATCCCGGGCAATCCGGCATCCCCTTGGCGTGGATGCCGGCCCCGCGGGTCACGAACCACGGAAAGCGGCCCACGGCGCCACGCTCCGGCCCGCTGCGCCGGGTCAGGATGGGCCCGGTGAAAATCCTTTTTCTTCTGTTTGGGGAAATGAATTCATATTGAATACATGGCATGACAGAATAATCCATGGTTACTTCTTTATCTATGAATCCATAACCAAAATCTATGGATCATTGCTATTTTTTCATTGGTTTTCTCTTTTCTTTCGATGAAAAATCTTCAGCGTCCATCATGAAGTCATAAAATATTCGTGATCACTCGAGGCGGATACGCTGGTGATGGACACACATTTTTCCTTTGGAAGGGGATACCCATGACTCG
>CAZMMO010000086.1:0-8127 GCA_964567365.1 uncultured Rhodanobacteraceae bacterium
CCACCAGGCCGGCGATGTCCACGAATTCGACCGCCGTCGGCACCAGTTTCTGCGGATGCACGATCGCCGCCAGCTCGTTCAGGCGCGGATCCGGCACCGGCACCACGCCGACATTCGGCTCGATGGTGCAAAAAGGAAAATTCGCCGCCGCGATGCCCGCGCGCGTCAACGCGTTGAACAACGTGGACTTGCCGACATTGGGCAGGCCGACGATGCCGCATTTGATGCCCATGGATGCTCCAACTTAAAAACGGGACAAAAACGGGGACGGAGGCAATTAATTTTTTGTTTCGCGGATTGCAGCAAGAATGTACTCATCCCGAATAACAAAAAATTAATTGCCTCCGTCCCCACTCGATGAGCCATCATTCCCCTACCAGCATGATATTCCGGTCAGGACGGGACCCGGGACCCGGGACCCGGGTCCCGTGTATGCAACCGCTTCATGGCCTCGTTGAAATCCCCCGCTACCGCCAGCGGCAACACGTCCAGGGCACGGGCGATGGCATCGAGCATGGCATCCTCGTCGGCCGATGAGGGGCGGCCCAGGACCCATTTCAGCACGCCGTCGCGATGGCCGGGATGGCCGATGCCGATGCGCAGGCGATGGAAACGGCCGTGCCCGAGGTGTCGCAGAATGTCGCGCAGGCCGTTCTGGCCGCCGTGGCCGCCATCGAACTTCAGGCGCACCACGCCTGGCGGCAGGTCGAGATCATCATGCACGACCAGGCACTGCTCCGGCTCGATCTTGTAATAGCCGAGCGCCGAAGCCACCGCGAGGCCGCTCTTGTTCATGAACGTGGAGGGCTTGAGCAGCCACACCAGGCTGTCGCCCACCGGGACCTGGCACGCCTCGCCATGCAGCTTGCCGCTGCTGCGGAACGTGGCTCCGGCGCCTTGCGCCAGGGTATCGGCAAACCAGAACCCGGCATTGTGCCGGGTCCGCAGGTAATCGGACCCGGGATTGCCCAGGCCGACGATGAGACGCAGACCGGTCATGGTGCAAGCGGGCACGAGGGCGGGCCATGCCGTTCGGCCGGTCCGCCCCGGAGCGGGACCAGCCGGCCGAATCGGCACCGGGTCCTACTTGTCCTCGGCACCTTCGCCGGACTCGGCGGACGGCTGCTCGGCGTCGACTCCGCCTTCGGCTGCCGGTTCCGCGCCCTCGGCGCCTTCGGCTTCCGGAGTTTCCTCGACTTCTTCGCGGACGGCATGGGCACTGACCACGGTCTGGTCATATTCCTTGCCTTGCCGCAGGGCCAGAAGCTCCACGCCCTCGGGCAGCTTGAGGTCCGACATGTGGATGAGGTCGCCCTCTTCCAGCTGGGACAGGTCCACGTCGATGTGCGCCGGCAGGTCCTTCGACAAGCAGGCCACTTCCACTTCGGTGAGGTTGTGGCTGATGACCACACCCGAGGTCTTGCCGGCCGGCGAGTTCTCCTGGCCGAGGAAGTGCAGCGGCACGTTGACGTGGATTTCGACGTTCTCGTCCACGCGCAGGAAGTCCAGGTGCAGCATCTGCTGCTTGTAGGGGTGCACCTGCCAGTCGCGCACCAGCACAGGCTGGACCTCGCCCTCGACCTCCAGGTCCAGTACCGAGGAGAAGAACCATTCGTTCTTGGCCGACAGGATGACCTCTTCGTGGTCAAGCTGGATGTTCAGCGGCTGGATATCGCCGCCATAGAGAATGGCCGGAACCTGGCCCGCGCGGCGCAGGCGGCGGCTCGCACCTTTCCCTGCATCGCTACGGCGGGCGGCCGTGATCTTGTGATTGGAAGCCATGGTGGGTTTACCCTGGTTGATGAAGCCGCCCGCGGCGGCGAATGGCTTCCCCGCGACCAGGGAAGCCGATGAAAACGGTTCGGCGGGCAGCGCCAAGGGCATTGCGCGCGAAACAGCCGGCAAGTATAGCATTCATGGCGCGGTTCGCCAGTTCGAAATTCGTCCGGCACAAGACCATCCGAAGGGGCCCACGATCCCCTTGTCGTTCAAGCGATGGGCCGCAACCGGGTGGCACGCCACGCACGCCCGCATATTGACGCCGGGCAAGCATTGCACAGGAAGCGCGGAAGCGGACAAAAAGAGGCCGCCGGTGGGAGCGGCGGCCGATTTTGGGAGAGTACATGTTGCGCATCGGGGCACGCGGTGCCGCGATACACGTGTTTCTTGTTATGGTTTGGAACCCTTGGCCATCAGTAGTCGCAGGACACCGACAGGTGCACACGGCGGGACGGTTCCATGGCCACCGCACGGGCGGTCACGTTGTCCATCGGCATATGGAACAAGTTGTTCATCGCGTGTCGGCTCACCGGCAGACTGACCATGGTCTGCAGCGTGTTCTGCCCGTTGAGCACCCGGCACCGTCATCACGCCCCGCGCACGCGGACTCCGAAGCCACTCGCAACACGCGCAGCGCACGGCCACGGACCAAGCTGTAGATACGGTTCATGCCACGATCCCCTGTCGTTCAAGCGATGGGCCGGCAACCGGGTGGCACACCACGCACGCCCACGCATTGACACCGGGCCGACACACGGCCCGCGCCGGCGACATACTCGTCGCAGCGCCGTGCGAGGCGGTAATCCAAACGTCTCAATAGGCCGTGCCTGCGGAAATCGACAGGCCGACAGGGCTCCCTCAGCCGGGGGCGCCCGTATCCCGTGCATGGCTCGCGCGCCAATCCCGCGGCGCCATGCCGAAGCGGCGCCGGAAGGCCTTGTCGAAGCTCACGAGATCGCTGTAGCCGCAGCCATCGGAAATGACCCCGATGGCAAGCTCCGGGCGCGTCGTCAGCCATGTCGCCGCACGCTGCATGCGCAGCTCGCGCAGGTAGCCGGCCACGCTCTGGCCGCGCGCGGCAAACAGGCGGTACAACTGGGCCCGCGAACACTGCAGGGTGGCGGCCACTTCATCCACCGTCACGCGCGGATTGGCAATATGCTGCACAAGCTGGTGGCAGGCCGCGGCATACAGCGCCGCCTCCAGCTCGCCCGGCCAACGGTGGCCGGCGTCACGCGTATTGGCGAGCGCCACCAGGGCCAGCGCATGCGCCGTGTGCAGGGTGGCGACGACCTGCGCCGCGTCCTGACTGCTTTCGCCATGCAGGCTGCGCAGGCATTGCACGAGTTGCGCGGCGACGGGATCGGACGGCAATGGCCGCAACGCCGAGCCACGCGGAACCGCATCGTCCCCGAGTGCCAGCTCCACGGCCGCACGCGGAACGTACAGGTGTGCCCCCGCGCAGCGCGGGGTCTGGATGATCAATGGGCGCGCGGCATCGAACAGGACCGGTCCATCGCCCGCGTGCAACACGCTGGTCTGGTTCTTGCCGTGCCGGACGCGCATGCGGCCCGCGTACAGCAGGCCGATTTCGACCATGGACTCGTCCGCGCCGGAGCCGAAACGCGTGGTGCACGGATCGACCTCATAGTCGACAAAGCCGATGCCGTCGGGGGTTCCGGTGTTTCGGGCCTGCGCGAAAAAGTCGCCGCCGCCGCCGCGCGGCGGCTCGACGTGCGCCCCCATGACAAGCGAAAGCGTACGGTGATAGTCGAAACGGGCACTCGCGGGCACATCCCGCGTGGAGCTTCGCAGCCAGACATCGCCCGTCCGGGGATCACCGCGCACAACGGCATCGCATGCGCCACCGCGGCGCTGCAATGTATCTATCGATTCCCCCATTTGTCCCCGGCGGCATCACCTGAACGTTCGACTATACACCTGACGGGACGCGAACGGCCGCGGGATGCGCGCGTGGCATGGGGACCACGTGGCACGGGGACGGAGGGAATTAATTTTTTGTTATCCGGGGTGAATGCACCCTTGCGGCAACCCGCAAAACAAAAAATTAATTCCCTCCGTCCCCATTAAGGCTCAGTCCACGTACAGCGAGCTCACCGACTCGCCGAAGGCGATGCGGCGGATGGTTTCGGCCAGCAGTTCGGCCACCGTCAACTGGCGGATCTTGTCGCAGTCGCACGCCTCCGGGGACAGCGGCAGGGTGTCGGTGACCACCAGCTCGTCCAGCTGCGAATTGCAGATGTTGTCCAGCGCCTTGCCCGAGAGCACCGGGTGCACGCAGTAGGCCTCGACCTTGCTGGCGCCCTTGTCCTTGAGCGCAGCGGCGGCGGCGCACAGCGTGCCGGCGGTATCGACGATGTCATCGACCAGCACGCAATCCTTGCCGGCGACGTCGCCGATGATGTTCATCACCGTGGCCACGTTGGCGCGTGGACGGCGTTTGTCGATGATGGCCAAATCGGCGTCATCCAGGCGCTTGGCGATGGCGCGGGCGCGCACCACGCCGCCTACGTCCGGACTGACCACGATCAGGTCTTCCATGGAATGGCGGCGCCAGATGTCGGCCAGCAGCACCGGCGAGGCATAGACGTTGTCCACGGGGATGTCGAAAAAGCCCTGGATCTGGTCGGCATGCAGGTCCACGGTGAGGACGCGGTCCACGCCCGCGGCGCTCACCATGCCGGCCGCCAGCTTGGCCGTGATCGGCACCCGCGAGGAGCGCGGCCGGCGGTCCTGGCGGGCGTAGCCGAAATACGGCATCACCGCCGTCACCGACACCGCCGAGGCGCGCTTGAGGGCGTCGGTGAGGACCAGCAGCTCCATCAGGTTCTCGGCACTCGGCGCGCCCGTGGGCTGGATCACGAACACCTCCTGGCGGCGCACGTTCTCCTCGATCTCGACCTGCGTTTCGCCATCGCTGAACCGCCCCACCAGAGCCTTGCCCAGCGGCACGCCAAGGCGATGCGCCACGTCCTCGGCCAGCTTGTGGTGGGCATTGCCCGCAAACAACATCAAGCCCGACGTATCCACATCAAGTCCTCTTGGATCCGTTGCCCCGTTCACATCACACCTGCCCAGGCCGAAGCCGCGCGCAACCGACACGGCGGGTCGAAATGGCTGGGGCGGCAGGATTCGAACCTGCGCATGCGGGGATCAAAACCCCGTGCCTTACCACTTGGCTACGCCCCAGCATGGAAACCGGCCCGTCGCATTCCGGCACCTGCCGGGGCATTATCCCGGTAGACGCCGCATTTCTCCAGCGCGCGGCAAGCCGCAACGCAAGCCCCCCGGCCTATCCAGCATCCCCGCCACGCCGCGGCGGGGAAAGGCGCGGATTGTGGCCGTCGCCATGCCACGTGTCAATGCAGCGACCAGCTCTGGATGGACAAGCGCACGTGATAGTCGCCATGTGCGGCGAACACCTTGCGCGGCAGGGCCGGACGGGTGTCGGTGAACCAGTCCCGGTACTGCACGGTCCAGCCGTCCTGCTCGAGCAGCGACGGCAGGCCGTTGCTGCCGAAGCGCAGCACGGCGCCGGAAGCCGACCCGCCCGCGCGCAGGCCGCGCACCCAGTCGTGCAGCGGTTGTACCGGCACGCGCCAGCCGAGCGCGCGTTGCAGCAGGGACCGCGCATCGGGACCGCGCAGCGGGCCCTGGTCGAGGCCGGTCAAGACCGCGCCGTCCGGCCCGCCGCGGAGACGAAAGCTGCGCCCGGTGATCGGCGCGCGCACGGTGAACTGGAAACGGTCGCCGTCCTGCACCCAGACCAGGCTGCCGCTGCCGCCGTGCCGGCCGTCGGATACGCCCAGGTGCGCGCGCAAGGTCCAGTGGTCGCGGCCGGCCAGGGCCTCTTCGCGCGCCGCCTGGGCGGCCAGCATGCCGGCATCGCCCTTGACGCGCACGGGGGCGCAGGCCGCCAGCAACAGGACGACCGCCGCCGCGGCCAGCCAGCGCATCACGGTCCGATCTTCCGCTGCAGGTCGCGCAGGGCGGCATCATGCGGAGCCCGTTTGCGCGCTGCCGCCAGCACCTCGCGTGCCTGGTCCCGGTCGCCCTGCTTCCACAGCACCTCGGCCAGGTGGGCGCCGATCTGCGGGTCCTGCCCGGCTTTCCAGGCCTGGCGCAGGGCCTTCTCGGCGGCGGCCAGATGGCCCAGGCGGTATTGCAGCCAGCCCCAGGAATCGGTGATGGCCGGGTCGTGCGGCCGTGCCTCGTGGGCGCGGGTGATCAGGCGCGTGGCCTCGGCCAGATCGCGGTTGGCATCGGCCAGGGTGTAGCCCAGCGCATTGGCGGCACTGATGTCCCCGGGCTTGACCTTGAGCAGGTGCCGGAAATCGGCAACCGCGGCATCGATGTTTCCCGACTGGGCATAGGCCATGCCCCGGCCGTACAACAGGTCGGGATCATCCGGCGCCATCTTCAGCGCACGGCTGAAGCCCGCAACGGCCTTGGGATAGTTGCTCTCCATCAGGTACAGCTCGGCGTCGAGCCGGATCGCCCGGCGCAACTGGTCGGGGTCCTCGGCAAAGTCCGTCTGCATCTGCTGCGCCTGTCGGTGCGCCCGGTCCGGATGGCCCTGTTGCTGCAACAGCAAGGCCGAGTGCAGGTCGGCATCGAAGCGGTGCGGATCATCGGCGGGCACCTGCGCAAACCAGTCCAGCGCCTGCTGCACATCGCCCATCGTGGCTGCCAGTTGCCCCATCAGATAATGGCTCTGCGCCTGGACCGGGTCCGGAGCGTGCCGCAACTGGGTGTAGATGCGCTTGAGCGCCGCCTTGTCCTCGGCGCGCGCCGCGTAGGCCGCCCGCGCCCGGTAGGTGGCCGCGTCCTGCGGGCCCTTGGCCAGGACCCGTTCGGCCTTCGCGGGATCGCCCGTCTGGCCCAGCAGCGAGGCATAGCCCAGGCGCAGGCGGGAACTGTCGGGGTCCTTGCGCACCGCCTCGGCATACAGGGTCCGTGCCTTTTCCTGATGTCCGGACTTGAGCTGCAACTGCGCCGCCCACGCGTAGCAGTCGGCACAATGGAAGCGCTCGACGGCCGCCTTGGCCAGGCGGCGCGCATAGGCGTGCTGGTTCAACTTGCTGCCCATCTCGCTCATGGCCAGCCAGGCCCGCGGGTCGTCGGGAAGGCGCTCGGGCGTGGCGATGGCCTGCAGCAACTGGCCGGCCTGGGCGGCATCGCGTGCCCCCATCAGCACGCGCCCGAACAGGCGCCAGGCGTCCTTGTCACCGCTGTCGACCAATCGGTCCAACTGCTTGCGCGCCTCGTCGGTATTGCCCTCATCGAGCGCCAGTTCGGCGCGCGCGCGCGCCAACTCGGCCGGGTCGGCGCCCAAAGCCCGCCAACGCGCCAGGCCGCGCCGCGCCGCGGCGCCGTCGTGCACGGCGATGGCCAAGCCCACGGCGCGCTGTGCCACCTCGGGGTTGTCCGAGAGCATGGCCGCCTTGCCGTAGGCCTTGGCCGCCGCCTGGAGGTCGTTGTGGTCCAGCGCGAACTGCGCGTCCAGCAACTGGGCCAGGACATCATGGTCGGCCGTGGGCGTGGCCACCGTCAGGCGGGACAGCGGCTGCTCCGGTGTCGCCGGCCCCGTGGTCGGTCGGGAGGCCTGGGAAACGCACCCCGAAAGCGCCATCCACGTCAGTGCGAGCGCGGCAGGCCCTGCCACCAAATGCCGCATTTGCTTGAATTTGAAGCCTCTTCTACGCACAATTTGCCTTTGATCCTGTTGACTCGACGCGGTCCGGCCGCGCCCGTGATTCGCATCCAGGCCGCGCCAACAGCCTAGTCCATCGCCGTCCCGCTCGTCGCCCATACGTCTCATGCCACTGATCGCCCTCGGGCTCAATCATCTCACCGCGCCCATCGGTCTGCGCGAACAGGTGGCCTTCGACGGCGAGGCGACCGCAACCGCCGTGGGAGAACTGGCCCGCCAGCCGGGGGTGAGCGAAGCGCTGATCCTCTCCACCTGCAACCGCACCGAACTGTACTGTGCCGTCGCCAGCGGTGCCGAGGACACCCCGCGCCAGTGGCTGCACCAGCACCACGGTTTGACCTCGGACCGGCTCGATGCGTTCCTTTACCAGCACGACGAGGACGACGCGGTGCGCCACATGTTCCGCGTGGCCACGGGGCTGGATTCGATGGTGCTGGGCGAGCCGCAGATCCTGGGTCAGGTCAAGGATGCCTGGCAGATCGCGCGCCAGGCCCATGCCCTGGGCACGCCCATGGACCGGTTGCTGCAGAACACCTTCGCGGTGGCCAAGCGGGTGCGTACCGACACCCGCATCGGCGCGCACAGCGTGTCGGTGGCCTTCACCGCCGTGCGCC
>CAZMMO010000087.1:0-8123 GCA_964567365.1 uncultured Rhodanobacteraceae bacterium
CGCTGTCGACCACGTTGCGGCGATGCGACAGGTCCGGCCCGATCACCGCCGCGCGAATGCGCCGGAAATGCGTGCGCAGGACCCGCGCCACCTTGCGCGAGGTGCGTTCGACGCGCTCGCCGGCCGACTCGCGCAATACTCCGCGCAGGCTCACCGGCGGCGAGAAGTGCACCACCGTGTCGCGCCCGTTGAGCAGCAGGGCCAGCAGGCGGCGGAAACGGCCCACCACCACCCAGTCCTCGGAAAACAGCACCCGGAACCAGCCCGCCTCGCGGCCCGGCGCGCGGCCCACGTAGATCGACACCGGCACCAGTTGCACGTCCTGGTCCGGCACGGCTTCGAGCGTGCCCAGCAATTGCCGCAGCGTGGCATGCGAGGCCCCGCGCCGGGTGCGACCGAACACCCGGCCGGCATGCCGGGACAGGGCGAACACGGCATGGCGCGGGTGCGCCACGCCCGCAATCGCGGCCTGCGGCGAGGGCAACCCGGCCTCGCGGCAGGCGCGCTCGAGAATCAGCGTGTCCGACAGCCCGTGGCGTTCGATCACGTAGCACACCGGCACGTCCGGATCGAGCAGGGTGGCCGGCTCGGCCGGATCGCGCTTGATCCGGACCCAGGGCCGCAGGATCCGGCCGGCCAGGCTCAGGCGCCAGCGCCGGGCGGCCGGCGCCGCCGATGCGGGCGGCAGGGTTTGTGCGGAAGAAGACATGGCATCCATTCTAACGGGGTGCCGGGACGATTTTGTCTGCCGCACAGCGGGCCCCGGGCCAGCACGCGATGCCTGCCGCCTGGGCGTCAAGATGCGCTCCCGCCCACACCGCTCAGCGCGTTCCCGCGGCCGCCGGCGCGGAGGCAGTGGCCGCCGGCGCCGCACCAGTGGGCACGCTGGACGCATGGGCCACGCTGCCGCCGCCGGCCAGCTTGGCCTGCTCTTCGCGCCAGTGCCTGATCACGTCGGCGATGTACCAGCGCTTGCCCTGGCGCACCATGTCCAGGGTGCTGCTCATGGGCTTGTCGAGAATGCTGTAGTCGACTTCCACCCTGGCGGTATCGCCCTTTTGCGAAAGCGTCTTCACCTGGACCGAATCGAGGACGGCGTCCATGGACAGGCCGTACACTGCCAGCAGTTGCCGGAAGCCCTTCCAGGCCGTGTCGTAGCGCTGCATGGCCTGCGGGTAATCGAGCTGGTAGGCCTGGTCCAGCGTCTTCAGCTTCAGCCCGCGCGCGGTGTCCACCACGATGTCGACGGCCTGCTTGGCCTTGGCCTTGTCGCCCCAGTCGGTGCTTTGCGCCCAGTCCGACACCGCGTCGAGCACGCCGCGGGCCTGGGTCTTCTGCTTGCCGGTCAGGGTGTCCGACTGCGTGATCCGGGTGCCCACCATGATGCGGAAGATCCCCACCACCATCGGCAGGCGCTTCTTGTACTTGCTCGGCCAGGCATCCAGTTGCGGTTCCAGCTTGGCATACAGCTTCTTCTTGGCGTCCGGCTGGGTCAGGCGCTGCATGCTCTGCGCGAAACGCTGGCGGTCGGAATCGGTGATGTCGGTGCCGGCGCGCTGGTGCTGCTTGCTCCAGTCCGCGCGCAGCTGCTGGTAATCGGCCGGCGGCAGCAGATGCTGCCACAGGCTGTCGAAGTCGGCGGCCTTGAGCTGGGCGACGGCGCTGGTGATCGCCGCCTCGGGCGTGGCTCCCTCGGAAGCCAGCTGCTGCTGTTCGTTCTTGTGGCAGGCGGTCAACGCCAGGGCGACCACGAACAGGGTCAAAAGACGAAGAAAGGGCTTGCGCATAGGATCGCTTCCGGAACGGGAAGGCAAAGCGTAGGTGGCCTGCCGGTGCCGAACAAGCCCCCGCCCGATGAGCGCGCAAAGAAAACCCCATGACAGAACGAATGTCACGGGGATGAGTCCGGAAACCTCGCCGGAAGGGAAATGGCCCATTCAGGCACCCGAGGGGCTGAATGTGGCGGCATTCATGCTAGTTACAAACAAAATTTTATGCAATGCCTTAACAAACAATCATCAATCCATTGTTTTTTCACGATAATCAGGATATCCAGGATCCTGTCATGTGGCCCGCTCCGGTTACTGGTAACGCAGGGCCCGCAAAACCGCCGCGCGTTGCTGTGCCGGCGTGAGGCCGTGCTTGCCGGCAGTCAGGACCGACAACCAGTCGCCATAGGTGGGATTGGGCAGGACGAACCAGCGCTGCCCTACCCAACCGAGATAGGGTTCGACCTCGGCGCGGCGCGCGGCATCGGTGGTGCCCGTGACCTGCATGAAGTCACCCAGCTGGTCGCCGACCTGCACCAGCACGCGATAGTGTTTTGCGACCAGGCGCCGGCGACAGGTTTTCGAGGTGCCGACCTGCTGGCAGCCGGTCACCTGCGTGCCCAGGCCCAGGAAGGCATCCGGGCCGGACACCGGGAATCCGTCGGCCTTCAGGTTCGCCAGCGTGGCCTGGTCCAGCGATTGCGCCCGGTTGGAAAGGTAGATGACGGCGATGCCGTGGCGGGCCGCGTACTGCGTGAAGGCGACAGCTCCAGGCAAGGCCCGGGCACGCTTTTCGCGAACCCAGTCGGCCCACGTCGCATCGCTGTACTGGCCGTGGTCCCGGATCAGGCGCGCCTCGTAGGGCGAGTTGTCCAGCACCGTTTCGTCGATGTCCAGGATCACGGCGGGCTTGAGCCCGCGCGGGTCGTTGCGGCGGTCCTGCGCGGTCAGGGCGTCCCAGCCGGGGTCGGCCAGGGCCTTTGCGAGCACCTGCGTGGCGGCGCGGTAGACCTCGCGATAGATCAGGTCGTGCTCGATGGAGGCCTGGGTCCAGGCCACCGCGTTGAGATTGTCGTCGGGCGCGGGCCCGGTGGCCTGCGCCGGTCCCTTCACCCCGGTCCCCGCGCAACCGGACACCAGCACGACGGCAAGACAGACGAAAAGCCGCTTCATGGGGAACCCCCGAACAAGGAAACCACGATCATACTTCGCAACCGGCATCCCATCGTAGGAGCGCACCTGGGCGCGACGGCACCAGCGTTCAGTGAGCCTTGAGGCTGTCGCGCCCGGGTGCGCTCCTACACAAAAACCGCGGTATTCGCGGGGTAACGCGGAGGTCGGTTTCAGTCGGAAAGCAGCGCCGACAGGCGCGCCAGGTGCGATTCGGCGGTTTCGCGGGTGACGGCGGCGTCGGCTTCGGGATCGCGGCCCTGCCAGTGCAGGTCGTCCTGCGGCAGCTCGTCGAGGAAACGGCTGGGCCGGTTGGCGTGGATTTCGCCGAAGCGGCGCGTGCGCCGCGACCAGGTCAGGGTCAGCAACTCCTTGGCGCGGGTGATGCCGACGTACATCAGGCGCCGCTCTTCCTCGATGCGGCCTTCCTCGATGGCGCCCTCGTGCGGCAGGGTGCCGTCCTCGCAGCCGACGATGAACACGAAGCGGAACTCCAGCCCCTTGGCCGAATGCAGCGTCATCAGGCGCATCGCGTTGCCGGCGTCGTCGCGGTCGGCATGGCCGAGCAGGGCCAGTTGCGCGGCCAGGTCGCCCACGGCGCCGTCCTTGCCCATGGCCTGGAACCATTCGGTCAGTTCGCGCAGGTTGGCCAGGCGGCGCTCGCGCAAGGTCGCTTGCGGCGTCGCGGCGGCCAGGTGCTCGGCGTAACGGGTGCGCCGGATGACGTGTTCGGCCAGCTCGGCGGCCGACAGGCGCACGGCATCGCGGCGCAGGCCGTCGATCAGGTCGACGAAACCGGCCAGTGCGGAGGCCGGACGCGAGGCCAGTTGCTGCAGCACCGTGTCCGAACGCGCCGCCTCCAGCAGCGGCAGGTGTTTCGATTGCGCGAGGTGCCCCAGTTTTTCCAGCGTGGTGGCGCCGATCTCGCGGCGCGGCACGTTGACGATGCGCAAAAACGCCGCGTCGTCGCTGGGGTTGGCGATCAGGCGCAGGTAGCACAGCACGTCCTTGACCTCGACGCGGTCGAGGAAGCTCAGCGCGCCGCTCAAGTGGTAGGGCACGCGCGCCAGACGCAGCGCCTTTTCCAGCGCGCGCGCCTGGTGGTTGCCGCGATAGAGCACGGCGAACTCGTGCCAGCGCGCCTTGTGCTTGTCGGCCAGGTAGGTGGCGATGCCGGCCAGGCGCTCGGCCTCGTGCTCGGCGTCGTTGCATTCCAGCACGCGGATCTGCGGGCCTTCGGGATGTTCGCTCCAGAGTTTCTTGACGTGCAGGTGCGGATTGTTCCCGATCAGCGCGTTGGCCGCGCGCAGGATGCGTCCGCTGCAACGGTAGTTCTGTTCCAGCTTGATCACGCGCAGGCTCGGCCAGTCGCGCGCCAGCTGGTCGAGATTTTCCGGGTTGGCGCCGCGCCAGGCGTAGATCGACTGGTCGTCGTCACCCACGCAGGTGAAGGCACCGCGCGTGCCGGCCAGGCATTTCAGCAAGCGGTACTGCGCGTCGTTGGTGTCCTGGTATTCGTCGACCAGCAGGTAGCGCAGGCGCTCGCCCCATTCGGCGCGCACCCCGGCATCGGCTTCGAGCACGGCCAGCGGCAGGCGGATCAGGTCGTCGAAATCGACCGCGTTCCAGGCCGCCAGGCGCTTCTGGTAGAGCTCGTAGATGGTCGCCGCCTCGACCTCGCGCGGCGCGCGCGCGGCGGCCATCGCCTGCTCCGGCGTCAGGCCGGCGTTCTTGGCCCGCGACAGCAGCGACTTCAGCTGCCACAGCGCATCGGGCTTGATGCCCTTGGGCGCCAGCTCCTTGACGATGGCGCCGGCATCATCGGCATCCAGCACCGAGAAATTGCGCCGCAGGCCCGCGCGCTCGTGCTCGACGTGCAGGAATTTCAGGCCCAGCGCATGGAACGTGCTCACCGTCAGCGCCTGCGCGGCCTCGGCGGACACCAGCTTGCCCACGCGCTCGCGCATCTCGCGCGCGGCCTTGTTGGTGAAGGTGATGGCGGCGATCCTGTCCGCCGGCACGCCACGGCGCGCGGTCAGCCAGGCGATCTTCTGCGTGATCACCGAAGTCTTGCCGGAGCCGGCTCCGGCCAGCACCAGCAGGGGGCCGTCGGCATATTCCACGGCCAGGCGTTGTTGCGGATTGAGCATGCGCGACATGGTAGCGGCTGGGTCAAGCGCCGGTGGCAAAATGGCCGATGCCTCCGCGACCGCGGCACCGACCCGGCTCAGACCGGCCGGCGCCGGGAGCCGAATCCGTGAAGGCACGCATGTGCCGCGTTCCAGGCGGCGGTCACCGCCCAGAACAGCAGTGTGGCGCAGGCCGCGCCCCACCCCAGCATGCCGATCGCGGGCGACGCCAGCACCTGGCCCGTCACCAGGCTTCCGAGCGCGAACACGGCCGTGGAGAAGGTGGGCGGCCACGCCGCGGCCGCGCGGAACCGGCAGCGGCGCAGCAGGAACCTGATGCTGCCACCGAGCACCGGCAGGCACAGGACGATGGCAAAAATCTCCGTCACGGTCATGGCCGCAGCCAGAAGCGCAGACCATGGCAAAGCCGGGGCATGATCCTGCAGCACGCGGCCCAACGCGGCGGCGGCCAGGCCGGCGCAGCCCATCGCGATCCACCACGGCGCCCGCGGCGCATCACCCAGTCCGCAGCGTCCCACCCGCACCGACGCCGCCGCCACGACCATCCAGTATCCGACCCAGCCGAACAGGGCTCCCGTCAGTTCCAGTGCCTCCAGGGCCGCCGCGGCCTGCCCCGCGGCGGCCTGCGCGAGGGCATCGGTCGCGATGCTTGCCCCCAGCCATGCCGCCGGCACCAGGAACCAGGCGCCATCCAGCCTGCGCACGTCCCATCCGCCCGCTGCCAGCGACCACAGGAACCGGACCGCGCAGGCAAGCGTCGACACCCAGGTCAGGCCCAGGCCCACCCGCGCCAGCACCGTCGCCCACGGCACGATTCCGCCCACACCCGGGCTGGCCAGGCCGCCGGCAATGACCGCCAGGCCGAGCGGTACCGTATGCATCCCCGCGTACCGCCCGGGAGGGCCGATCCCCCGCCACCGCGACCCCCCTGCCCGGAATCCGGCCCGCCGGCGCCACCAACCCGCGACCGGCACCCACAACGCCTGCACGATGGCCAGGAGCAGCAGGGGCACGACGACCGCCTGCAGCCCGCAACGTCCAGCCAGCATCGACGCGCCGGCGGTCGCCATCACCCCGCCGTAAGGCAGGCGATGCAAGGCCACGCCAGCCGATCCGCTGACGCCGCCACTGCCTGCCGCAGGCCCTGCCCGCCCCGCTTGCTTGGAAACTGCCATGAAACCCCTCCCGCACGGCCTGCTTTCGGACACCCGGGCAATCATGCACCGGCCCGGCATCCACTCGTCCTCGCAACGGTCCTGGCCGGCTTCGACGACCTGCTTCCCGTCCTGGAACAACTGTACAAGGACGCGCATGCACATCCCCTCGGCACGGCCCGGGTGGCGACCGCCGATGGCGAATGGCAATCACCGGGCCATCCCGCCAGTCGATGTAAAGTAATCCAGCGCCGGTTCGATCCGGCCGGGACTCGGGCATAGGAGCGGCGAAGGCATGCTTCACATCTTGTTGCTGGTACTGGACCTGGGCGGCACCTTCGTCTTCGCGATCAGCGGCGGGATGGTCGCGGTCCAGCGCCGGTTCGACATCTTCGGCGTGCTGGTGCTGTCGTTTGCCGCCGGCAACGCGGGCGGGATCACCCGGGACCTGCTGATCGGCGCCACGCCGCCGGCGGCCATCGCCGACGGGAAATATCTCGTCGTGTCCGTCATTGCCGGCCTGATCACCTTCTTTTTCTATCCGGTGACCAACCGGTTCCGCAATGACGTGTTGATGCTCGATGCCGTGGGTCTGGCGTTCTTCGCCGTGGCCGGTGCCGAGAAGGCCTCGATGCACGGAATCAACCCGGCCATGGCCGCATTGCTGGGCATGCTCACCGGCATCGGCGGCGGCATGCTGCGCGACGTGCTGGCAATGCAGGTTCCCGCCGTGTTGCGTTCGGACCTGTATGCGCTGGCCGCACTGGCCGGCGCGGCCGTGGTGGTGGGCGGGCATGCCCTCCACCTGCCCGCCATGGCCACCACGATCGTGGGCGGAATGCTGTGCTTCTGGCTGCGCTACATGGCCATCCGGCACGGTTGGCATCTGCCCATCGCCAGGTTTTCGGGAGAGAGCAAATGACGCGCCCGATGCCGGTGGTCTTCCTGGGGCACGGCAACCCGATGAACGCGATACGGGACACGGTCTGGGCACGTGCATGGGCCCGCCTGGGCAAGGACTTGCCGCGCCCGCGCGCCGTGCTGTCGGTATCGGCCCACTGGTTCGTCCCGGAAACGGCCGTCACCTCGATGCCCTCGCCACGCACGATCCACGATTTCGGCGGCTTTCCGCGCGAATTGTTCGAAGTGGAGTATCCGGCGCCCGGAAGTCCGCCGCTGGCGGAGAAAACCTCGCAATTGCTGGCTCCGCTGGCAGTCCGCGCGGACCACGCGTGGGGGCTCGACCACGGGACCTGGTCGGTCCTGCGGCACCTGTTTCCCGACGCCGACGTGCCGGTGGTGCAACTGAGCATCGACGCAAGTCGGCCCCCCGCATTCCATTACAAATTGGGTCGGCGACTGGCCCCGCTGCGCGACGAGGGCATCCTGCTGGTCGGCAGCGGCAACGTCGTGCACAATTTGCGCGCCTATGCATGGAACACACCGTCCGCGCCACCTTTCGACTGGGCCCTGCGCTTCGACGCGACGGTACGCGACCTGGCCGCCCGGGGCGACCATCAGGCGCTGACGGACTATCCTTCGCTGGGACCGGATGCGGCTCTCGCCGTGCCGACGCCGGAGCATTACCTGCCGCTGCTGTACGTACTGGGAGCGGGCCTGCCGGGCGAGCCGATGGACATCGTGGCCGAGGGCATGGAGGGTCGTTCGATATCGATGCTGTCCCTGCGGCTGGGATGAAGCGGGAACCGGTCCGGTGGACCGACGCCCGGGCGTTGGCCGCACACCCGCTCCGCACCCCCGGAACCGGCTCGCCGGAGGGGCGATCCTCTACCATCGTCCGCACGCACCGCCAAGAGAACCCTTGATGGCCAAGCTGTACTTCTATTACTCGGCAATGAACGCCGGCAAGACCACCACCC
>CAZMMO010000088.1:0-8086 GCA_964567365.1 uncultured Rhodanobacteraceae bacterium
TGGCCGCCCACGTCGGCGTGCTCCTGCAGGACTGACACTGCCCCCATCAACATGCATGTAGGAGCGCACCCGGGCGCGACGGCCTCGAGGCTCTCATGGAGCGCTGATGCCGTCGCGCCCGGGTGCGCTCCTACAGGGGACCTCGAATAACCTCGTCACCCCAGCGAAAGCTGGGGTCCAGCGTCTTTAAGCTCTTGAAGATAAAAACACTGGATTCCTGCCTTCGCAGGAATGACGGGCGAATGGGCAGTTTTTCGAGGTGCCATACAGCAGGGCGAACAGGCTTGGTTCCTGGCGATTGTCGTTGTGAATACTCCCCGATTTATGGTTTTTGGAAGTTTCCGGCAAGGGCAATCGACGCCTGTGCTAGATTCGACCAGCGCTTCCCCGGTGTCAGCGTTTTCCCGATCCACCCCGCACGGCCAATACCGCAGGCAGGGCGGATCTGCGCCGGGAAGCTCCGCTGCCGGCACGGGCACCAGGATGGACGGGACGGCTCCGGTTCATCCAGCGTATCGACCCGTGCCTGTCCACCTGCGAACATTCCGGCCATCCACAAGCACAAAGGAGACCGGCCACGTGCCGATCCGCGTCCGCCATCCGCTGGTTCACCAGGCCCTGGCATGGGCCCTTGCCGCCGCCCTGTTCGGCGGGACGTCGCTGGCCACGGCGGCCACGCCCGCCACGTCGGCGCGGCTTCCGGCGCGCCCGGACCAGCGCCCCGCGCCCTGCCCGCTGGGCAGCTTCGACTGCAAGGCCCCGCCGGTCAGCTTCGCGCTGTGCCGGCCCAATGCCCTGCTCGAGTTCTACCAGCCGGGCCTGCCCGCGGACAGCCTGGGTCGCGAGACTGCCCCCACCGACGTGCTGGCCGAACACGTGGACTCGTCCAACCGCAGCATCTACCGCCTGGACGGACACGTGGTGCTGCGCCGCTACGACCAGTTGCTGCACGCCGACCACCTCGACTACAACGACCGCACCACCGCCTACGACGCCCACGGCCACGTGACCTACCAGGACAGCGCCCAGCTGTTGTCGGCCACGCACATCCAGGGCACCACCACGCCCGACCACGCCGTGGCCGACCACGTGCACTACCAGATCCTGGCTTCGCACGGCAACGGCACCGCGGCGCGCGCCGAACTGGTCGACCCCCAGCACAGCCATTTCGACCGCGCCACCTACTCCACCTGCGACCCCGGCCACCGCGTGTGGGAGTTCCGCGCCAAAAAAATCACCATCGACAAGACCACCGGGGTGGGCGTGGCGCACGGCGCCAGCATGCGCCTGGACGACGTGCCGTTCCTGTACCTGCCGTACTTCAGCTTCCCCGTCGACAACCGGCGCAAGACCGGCTTCCTGTACCCCATGTTCGCCAACAACGGCAACTCCGGGTTCATGTTCTCCATCCCCTATTACCTGAACCTGGCGCCCAATTACGACGCCACGCTGACGCCGCAGCTGTACACCCAGCGCGGACTGATGCTGGGCGCCCAGTTCCGCTACCTCTTCGGCACCAGCCGCGGCCAACTGGACGTGGACTACCTGCCCAACGACCAGCGCGCCGGCAGCGACAGCCAGGGGCACCCGCGCGAAATCGCCGACGGCGCCGACCGCTACCTGATCCGCTTCGGCGACAACACCGGCATCAGCCGCCACTGGGGCTTTTCCACCTCCATCCAGCAGGCCTCGGACAAGTATTACTTCCAGGATTTCGAATCCGTCCTCAAGGGTTACACCACGCCCTCCATGCTGGGCTCGAACGCCTACCTCCGCGGTTCCGGGGACTGGTGGAGCGCCACCCTCGGCGTCAACCGCTACCAGAACGTCGACCCGCTGCTGTCCGACCGCAGCATGCCGTACAAGCGCTGGCCGCGCGCCACCTTCGGCATCAATCTGCCGCTGTCGCGCACGTGGACCTTCGGCATGAGCAACGAGGCCGTGGCCTTCCGCAAGACCGACGCGGTCGAGGGCAACCGGCTGGACCTGTACCCCTATCTTTCCGGCGACTACCAGGGCGCCGCCTGGTACGTGCGCCCGCGGGTGGCCTGGCGCTACACCCGTTACGAGCTGGTCAACGACCCCGACCGCTACGGCTACACCAACCACGCGCCCTCGCGCAGCCTGCCCATCACCAGCATCGACAGCGGCCTGATCTTCGAGCGCGACGCGTCGCTGTTCGGGCACCACTACACGCAGACCCTCGAGCCGCGCCTGTACTACCTGTACGTGCCCTATCGCGACCAGCGCGACCAGCCCCGCTTCGACACCAGCCTGATGACCTTCGCCTACTGGCAGCTGTTTTCGCCCAACCGGTTCTCCGGCGCCGACCGGCAGATGGACGCCAACAACCTCACCGCCGCGCTGACCACGCGTCTGCTGGGCGCGGGGGGCGTCGAGAAGGCGGCCTTCAGCTTCGGCCAGATCCGCTATTTTTCGCCGCAACGGGTGCAACTGGGCCGCACCACCGCGCCCACCGACTTCTCCGGCTCCGACTACGTGGCGCAGATGCGCCTGACCCTGAACCCGCGCTGGCGCCTGAACAGCGTGTACCAGTGGGACCCCAACGACCGCCGCACCGCCGTCGGCACGCTGCAGTTCCAGCGCCGCCTGGGCTTCGACGGCGTGCTCAACTTCTCCTACCGCTACCGCATCAACTACATGGAACAGTTCGATGCCTCGGCGGCCATCCCGGTCAGCGAGAACTGGCGCCTGCTGGCGCGCTGGAACCTGGCCCTGCGCCAGAGCGACCACTGGCAACGCGGCCAGCCCAAGACCCTCGCCGCGCTGCTGGGCGTGCAGTACGACAACTGCTGCATCGCAGTGAGCCTGCTGGGCCGCCACTACGTGCGCAACGTGCACGGCGACACCGACAACGCCATCATGCTGCAGATCCAGTTCAAGGGCCTGGGCAGCTTCAGTCCGCAGACGGAAAGCTTCCTGCGCCGTGCTATTCTTGGCTATCAGTGACCATCGGCCCAGGAGCGCGGGCCGCAGGAATCTTCCGGGTTGAACATGCGGCCGCCACCGCGGTCCCATGTCCTGCCCGTCCCTGATCCGCCTGCCGGCGGCAGTGGCGTCCCTCCACCAGGTTTTCATCGATGAAGCAGATTTCCGCTGTCCTCTTGCTCCCGCTGGCTCTCCTGCTGGCACCCCTGGCCCACGCGCAGTTCCTGCCCGGGGCCCAGCCGGGCGGGCCCAACAGCACCCAGCCGGCCATGATCGACCGCACCGTCGCGATCGTGGAGGGCGATGTCATCCTGCAGAGCGAGCTGGACCAGGCCGTGCAGTCGGTCGAGCGCCAGTACGCCTCCGATCCGCAGAAGCTGCCGCCGCACCAGATCCTCGAGAAGCAGGTGCTCAACCGCCTGATCCTGATGAAACTGCAGGTGCAGCACGCCAACCAGCAGGGCCTGCGCGTGTCCCAGGGCGAGGTCGCCAGCGCCGTGGCCAACATCGCGTCCAACAACCACATGAGCCCCGACCAGTTGCGCCAGGCCATCATGCGGGAGGGCGGCAGTTTCGCCGCCTTCCGCAACCACGTGGCCGACCAGATCCTGGTGCAGAAGCTGCGCAACCAGGTCGTCAAGAGCAAGGTGCAGGTCACCGACGCCGAAGTCGACAATCTGCTCAAGGATCCCACCTTCACCGCCGGCCAGGTACACCTGGCCCACATCGAGATCGGGGTTCCCAGCGGCGCCAGCGCCAAGGACATCGCCGCCGCCAAGGCCCGCGCCGACGAGGCCGAGAAGGCCATCAAGGGCGGCATGGATTTCAACGCCGCGGCGATCCGCTACTCGCAGGCCCAGGACGCGCTCGACGGCGGCGACCTGGGCTGGCGCAGCATGAACGAGATCCCGCAGGCCTTCGCCGAACTGGTGAGCAAGATGCAACCGGGCCAGGTCACCCCGCCGCTGCGCGGTCCCAGCGGTTTCCACATCCTCAAGCTGGTCGGCCGCCGCACCGCCAAGCGCGACATCGTCACCGAGTACCACGCGCGCCAGATCCTGATCAAACCCAGCGAACTGGTCAGCGCCACCCAGGCCAAACAGAAGGCCGAGGACCTGTACAAGCAGATCACCAAGGAACACAAGGACTTCGCCGACCTGGCCAAGAAGAACTCCGACGACGACACCTCCGCCAACCTCGGCGGCGACCTGGGCTGGTTCCAGCTCCAGGAGCACGGGCCGGCCATCGCCAAGGTGCTGCAGGGGCTCAAGGACAACGAGGTGTCCAAGCCGTTCCAGACCCGCGCCGGCTGGGACATCGTCCAGCGGCTGGGCACGCGCCAGAGCGACGTCACCGAAAAGCAGCGCCGCCAGCGCGCGCGCATGGCCATCGGCAACCGCAAGGCCCAGCAGGCCTACGAGAATTTCCTGCGCCAGTTGCGCTCCAGCTCCTACGTCGACATCCGCATTCCGGCCCTGCGCGAGAAGGACGCGGAGAAACAGGACAAGTCGTGAGCGCCCGCGGGCGTGACGCGCCCCTGCCCCGCCTGGTCCTGACTCCCGGCGAGCCGGCCGGCGTCGGGCCGGAACTGGTCGCGCGCCTGGCCGCCTCGCCGCTGGCCGCCGACCTGGTGGCCGTGACCGACCGCGGGCTGCTCGAGCGCGCGGCCGCACGCTGCCACCTGGACCTGCACCTGGAAGACTACGACGGCAGCGCGCGCACGACGCGCGCGGCGGCCGGCCTGCGCGTCGAGCACATGCCGCTCAAGGCCGCCGAGGTCCCCGGCATGCTCGACCCGCGCAACGCCTTCCACGTGCTCAAGACCCTGTCCCGGGCCAGCGACGGCTGCCTGGCCGGGGAATTCGACGCCATGGTCACGGCACCGGTGCAGAAATCGGTCATCAACGACGCCGGCGAAGCCTTCAGCGGGCACACCGAGTTCCTGGCCCGGCGCGCCGGCTGCGAGGTGGTGATGATGCTGGCCAGCGAACGCCTGCGCGTGGCCCTGGCCACCACGCACCTGCCGCTGTCGGACGTCCCCGCCGCCATCACCGGCGAGCTGCTGGAACGCAAGCTGCGCATCGTCCACACCGCCCTGCGGCGGGACTTCGGCATCGATACGCCGCGCATCGCCGTGCTCGGCCTGAACCCGCACGCGGGCGAGGGCGGCCACATGGGGCGCGAGGAGATCGAGACCATCATCCCGGCCCTGGAGGCCCTGCGCGCCGAAGGCATGACCTTGCCCGGCCCGCTGCCGGCCGACACGGCCTTCATCCCCGCCCAGCGCGATCACTACGACGCCGTGCTGGCCATGTACCACGACCAGGCCCTGCCGGTACTCAAGAGCGAGGCCTTCGACCGCACCGTCAACATCACCCTGGGCCTGCCCTTCCTCCGCACCTCGGTCGACCACGGCACGGCACTGGACCTGGCCGGCTCCGGCCGCGCCGACCCCTCCAGCATGATCGCCGCCGCCAGGCTGGCCCTGACGCTTGCGGCACGCCGGAAGCCAGAAACGAGTGAAGGGAAGTGAGAAAATAGAGAGCGCGGCATCGAGCGGCACTCACCCTTTCGCCGCTGTCATCCACCACCCGCCTTGAGAGTTGGGCCAAAAGCAAAAGCGCCCGCACTGCGCCAGCCCTGCCCTCTCGTTTCTCACTTCTCTTTACTCGTTTCTGCTCTATGGCTTTGCGCCCCAAAAAACACTACGGCCAACACTTCCTGCACGAGCGCCACTACATCGACCGCATCCTCGCGGCGCTGGCGCCGCGCGAGGGCGACCGCATCGTCGAAATCGGGCCCGGCGAGGGTGCGCTGACCCTGCCCCTGCTGCGCCGGACCGGCCGGCTCACCGCGATCGAGCTCGACAGCGACCTGATTCCGCCGCTCGAACGCGCCGCCGCGCCCCTGGGCCGGCTCGAGATCCTCCGCCGCGACGTGCTCCAGACCGACTTTACCGCGCTGGCCGCCGGCGGCCGGCTGCGCGTGGTCGGCAACCTGCCCTATTACATCTCCAGCCCGATCCTGTTCCACTGCCTGGACCACGCCGGCGCCATCGCGGACATGCACTTCATGCTGCAGAAGGAGGTGGTCGAGCGCATGGCCGCGGCCCCGGGCAGCAAGACCTACGGGCGCCTGAGCGTGATGCTGCAACTGGCCTGCCGCGTGGAACCCCTGTTCGACGTGCCGCCCGGGGCCTTCCGGCCGCCGCCGAAGGTGGACTCCGCCGTGGTGCGCCTGCGTCCCCTGCCGGCCGCGCAGTTGCCCGACGTGGATGCCGTGCCACTGCAGGCCGTGGTCAGGGCGGCCTTCGGACAGCGCCGCAAGACCCTCGCCAACGCCCTGAAGACCCTGACCGATGCCGACGCCATCCGCGCCGCCGGCGTCGATCCACGAGCGCGCGCCGAGACGCTGGCCCCGCAGGCGTTCGTGCAACTGGCGCGGCAGGTGGCGAACGGTACCGGCAAAGCCTCCTGAAACTTGCTTGATGCGACATACCTGCCACAATCAGCGCATGCACGAAGATCCACCCTACGCTTTCGACATCCAGGTACAAACCCGGTTCATGCCGCACCAGTCGCGCCCCGGCGACAACCGTTACGTGTTCGCCTACACCATCACGCTGCGCAATACCGGCGAGATACCCGCGCAACTGCTCTCGCGCCACTGGGTCATCGCCGACGCCAACGGCAAGGTCGAGGAAGTGCGCGGCGACGGCGTCATCGGCGAACAGCCCTGGATGCGCCCGGGCGACCACTACGAATACACCTCCGGCGCCATCCTGGAGACTCCCGTGGGCACCATGCACGGCAGCTATCAGATGCTGGCCGACGACGGCACGCGCTTCGACGCGCCGATCCCGGCGTTCACGCTGTCCATCCCGAGGACGCTGCATTGACCGCCGCCCGCACCCCTGCCGCGGGACGGCGCTGACATGGCCACCTGGGCCATCGGCGACCTGCAGGGCTGCCTGCCGGAGCTGCAACGCATCCTCGAGCGCATCCGTTTCGACCCGGCCGCGGACCACCTGTGGTTCTGCGGCGACCTGGTCAACCGCGGCGGCCAGTCGCTGGAAGTGCTGCGCCTGCTGTATTCACTGCGCCAGCGTTGCATCGTCACCCTGGGCAACCACGACCTGAGCCTGCTGGCCGTGGCCGAGCGCCCGCGCGAGGCGCAGGCGCGGGTCAACCCGGAGCTGCGCCAGGTCCTGTTTGCCGAAGACAGCCCCATGCTGCTGGACTGGCTGCGCGCACAAAAACTGCTGCACCACGACGAGACCCTGGGCTGGACCATGGTCCATGCCGGGCTGGCGCCGCGCTGGACCCTGCGCCAGGCCATGCGCGCCGCCGCCGACGTCGAACGCGAGCTGGCCGGTCCCGGGCGCCACCGCCTGCTCACGCACCTGTTCGGCAACCGTCCCGCCACCTGGTCGCCGCGGCTGAAGGGCATCGACCGTTCGCGGGCCAGTATCAACGTGCTCACCCGCATGCGCTACTGCGACACGCGCGGACGCATCGACTTCGACGCCAAGGGCACCCCCGGCACGCAAAAGGCCGGCCTGTATCCCTGGTTCGCCGTACCCGGCATGCGCCAGCGCAACCTGCGCATCGTCTGCGGCCACTGGTCGGCGCTGGGGCTTTTCGCGGGGCTGGGCGTGCATGCGCTCGACACCGGCTGCGTCTGGGGCGGCCGGCTCACCGCCATGCGCCTGGACACGGACGACCCCGAATACGTCAGCGTACCGGCCGAACCGCAGCGCAAGCCCGCCCCGCCCAAGCCGCCCCGGCGGCGTCCGCACACAAGCGCCCCGGCGCCCGCTTCAGCCGGCCGGGAAAACAACACGCAGCACTCGTGAACCCCGTCCACAAGCACGCCCGCGGCGACTCCCCCCTCAACTCCGTGTAGGAGCGCACCCGGGCGCGACAGCATCAACCCTCAACGGGCCTTGATCCTAAACAACCCGTGATCCCCAACCACGCGATTGTAGGAGCGCACCCGGGCGCGACAGCATCAGCCCTCAACGGGCCTCGATCCTAAACAACCCGTGATCCCCAACCACGCGATTGTAGGAGCGCACCCGGGCGCGACAGCATCAGCCCTCAACGGGCCTCGATCCTAAACAACCCGTGATCCCCAA
>CAZMMO010000089.1:0-8082 GCA_964567365.1 uncultured Rhodanobacteraceae bacterium
TACACGATCTCGTTGTGATAGGTCTGTCCCGGCGCGAGGCGTGCCGACGGGAAGTTCGAGTGATTGGGCGTGTCGGGAAACAGCTGCGGTTCGAGCACGAAAGCGTCGCCTTGACGGTAGATGTGCCCGGACATGCCCACCTGGGTGCCATCGATGAAGTTGCCGGAATAGAACTGCAGCCCCGGCTGATTCGAATACAGCGTGAGAACACGCCCGCTGCGCGGTGAATAGACACGGGCCATCAGATGCAGCTTGGTGCTTTTTTCGTGGCTGACCACGAAGTTCACGTCATAGCCGCGGCAAATCACCAGCTGACGCGAGTGCCCGTCGCGAATGTCCTTGCCGATGGCCTTGGCATGGCGAAAATCGAACGGCGTACCGGCTACCGATTGGAACGTACCCGTCGGGATTTCCGTCTTGTCCACCGGGGTGATCTGGCTGGCCGGAATCATCAGGCGCTGGTGCATCACCGTACCCGAGCCCTCGCCATTGAGGTTCCAATAGGTGTGGTTGGAGAGGTTGACGATGGTCGGTTTGTCGGTGGTGGCGCGGTAATCGATGCTGAGCTTGTTGTTCTCGCCCAGTGCGTACGTGACGGTCACCGTCAGACGGCCCGGATATCCCTGGTCGCCATCGGGACTGACCAGGCGCATGGTGACGCTCGCGGTCGGACCCTGTTTGACGGAAACGATTTTCCACAGCCGGGTATCGAAGCCGTGTGTCCCGCCGTGCAGCGAATTCGGACCATCGTTGATGGTCAACTGGTAGTGCTTGCCGTCCAGCGTGAACCGCCCCTTGGCGATGCGGTTGGCAAAGCGGCCCACGCTGGCGCCGAAAAAATTGCGCTTGGACAGGTAGCCTTGCATGGAACCGTAACCCAGGGCCACGTCCGCCAGGTGCCCGTTGCGATCGGGCGTGACGATCGAGTGGACGCGGGCGCCGTAGGTGATCACCGTCACCGCCACGCCGTGGCTGTTGTCCAGCTTCACCGCTTCGACCTTGCGGCCATCGGGCATGGATCCGAACGTGGAGCGTGTCGCCGTACTGGCCAGACAGGCCCCGGGCAACAGCAGACACGACGCGAGGGCCGGTATCAGGTAACGCGTCGACAATTTCATGGTAGTGACCTCACAAACGAATGGACGAAGCCGGAATCCCGCGCTGCTGCCCCGATGCATTCACACGCCGGTGTCGCGCAGCCGCATGCCGGCCATCAGCTTGCGTTCGATGCTCTCCAGGGGCACACCCTTGGTCTCGGGCAACAGCTGATAGACCAGCACGATAAACAGGAAATTGAGCCCGGCGTAAATCCAGAAGGTATGTCCCGTGCCCAACGCGGTCAGCAGGGAAAGAAAGGTGGCGCCAATGATGAAGTTGCTCACCCAGTTGGTCACCGTCGAGCACGCCACGCCGAAATCCCGGCCCTTGAGCGGCTGAATCTCCGAACACAGGATCCAGATCACCGGCGCCGCGGACATGGCGTAGCTGATGACAAAGGCGATCAGCAAGGCCATGGCGATCCCGGCCGAAAACGAGGTTCCGAGCCCGACCGTAAACAGCACGCCCATGCCGAGCATGCACGCTCCCATCACGCTGTACCCGATGTACAGCAACGGTTTGCGGCCCACGCGGTCAACCTGGGTCACGGCAATGAAAGTGGCCAGGGTCATCAAGGCACCGATGGCCACGGTACCCCACATGCGATCGGTTCCGGTGGCGATGCCCGCCAGGCCCAGGATCTTTGGCGCGTAATAGAGGATCACGTTGGCGCCGGTGAACTGCTGCATGGCCTGGAGCAGCATGCCCAGAAAGGTGGAGCGACGGAAATTGGCATTTTTCCGGAACAGGCGAAATCCGTTGCTCGCCACTTCCATGCTCCTGCGGATGGCCACCAGTTCCCTCTGCACGACGTCGACGTCGTTTTGCCGGAGCTTGAGCAGGACATCGTGCGCCTCCTTGTCGCGATCCTTGGACATCAGCCAGCGCGGGCTGGCCGGCAGGAAGGACATGGTCAACACGAGAATGACCGCCGGCACCGCCATGGAGCCGAGCATGAAACGCCAATTGCCAGAATAGCTGAATCCCGCGTCGACCAGGTAGGCGATCAGGATGCCGAGCATGATGGCCAACTGGTAGCTGGAGATCAGGGCCCCGCGGCTGCGCTCGGGAGAGATCTCCGACAGGTAGATGGGTGCGATGTAGGAGGAGATGCCCACGGCGACACCCAGGACCGCCCGCATGCCGATGAGCATTCCCGCCGAGGTGGCCAGGGCGCAGCCGAGGGCGCCGAGCAGGAAGACCAGGCCGCTGACAAGCAACGTGAGCCGCCGGCCGAAGCGGTAGGATATCCATCCCCCGCCGGCGGCACCCAGCGCCGCGCCAAGCATCATCGCGCTGACCACGAACTCCTGGGTCACGTTGGTCGCCTGGAACGTTTTGGCAATCAGCGGCAACGCTCCGGAGATGATGCCGATGTCCATGCCGAACAGCAGCCCGGCCAGCGCCGCGATGGGGCCGGTGATGTAGATGATGGGAACGGGTTTCGCGCCCGCTCCCGTCGCTGCGTCATGACGAATCACGATACCCCCTCGTTGTTGCCGGATCGGCCCATGCCCTTCCCCTCTATCAATGATGTCCCGGTTGTCCCGATTGTCCTGGCTGTCGATAGAAGCCCCTCATCTTCTTACAGCGGTCGGATGCCTCCCATCGCAAACCGGTCATCCACCACCTGCAAGGGATTGCGCAGCGGTGCGCCCAACGCCGGCAAATCGATTTCGAATTCGTCGCCCGGCTCCACGCGGACACCGTCGGCAAAACTCAGGGTGGCGGTACCCATGAAATGCAGATGCACGTCGCCGGGCTGACGATGAGCCGCATATTTGAAATGGTGGTACTCGAGATTGGCCAGCGAATGGCACATGTTCGCCTCGCCGGTCAGGAACGGTTTTTCCCAGATCACTTTTCCGTCGCGACGGATGCGGCTGGACCCGCGAAGATCGTCCGGCAAGGCTCCCACTCGCAATTCGGGGCCCACGGCGCACTGCCGCAGCTTCGAATGCGCGAGGTACAGGTAATTCTTGCGCTCGGTCACGTGGTCGGAAAGCTCGTTGCCGATGGCAAAGCCCAGCCGGCGCGGTACACCCGCTTTGTCGATGAGGTACATCCCCACCAGTTCCGGTTCCTCGCCGGCATCGAGTGCAAACCCGGGAGAGATCAACGGCGCCCCGGGCGCCACCACGACACGCCCGTCCCCCTTGTAGAACCATTCCGGCTGGACTCCCGGACGACCCTCCGGAGGACGGCCGCCTTCCACGCCCCAGCGGAAAACGCGCATGGAATCGGTAAGCCCGCTTTCGTCCGGCTCGTGATTGCCGTCGTGCTGGTGCATGGCGTCGCGGGTGGCCGCGCTGCCGGTATGCGTCAAGCCCGTGCCGGTGACCAGGCAATGGGCGGGATCGGGATGTTGCAAGGGCGGCAGCAGCCGGCCTTCGGCAAGCAGGGATGCGTAGGGGAAGCTCTCGTCTTCGACCCGGTCCGCCGCCACCGAGGCCAGCGGCCGATCCGCCGCCAGCGCCTGTTGCGCCAGTTCGTACATCGAGTGTGCGCCGGACACGGTGCGGACCGTCGTGCCCGCGGCATCCACCTCACCGACGCGGGGTGTCCGGGTGTCGTCAACGAACTGGATCAATCGCATCGCGGTCCCGCCGTCTGGATGGATGGAAGCGGGAAAACCGGGCGGCGTCGATCGACGCGCCATGCCTGCCCTTCCCACTGGTTGCCCATTCTGCTTGGGTCATGTATACATAACAAATATCGTTTTCTATTAGATAGATACAAAAATTCATATATATGATACCCCCTTGCCCGGCCACGGGCCGGAGAGTCGTCCACCATGCCGCAAAAAAAGCCCTGGTTCCTGCGTGCACGCCTCAAGATGAGGCAATTGCTGCTGCTGGTCGCCCTCGACAAGGAGGGCAACATCCACAAGGCGGCGGAAACCCTTTACATGTCGCAACCGGCCGCCTCGAAATTGCTCAAGGACCTCGAGGAGATGATGGACGTCCAACTGTTCGAGCGCATGCCCCGGGGCATGCGGGCCACCTGGTATGGCGAGGTGATGATTCGCCATGCGCGCATCGCCCTGGCCAGTCTGGGCGAGGCCGGGGCGGAAATCGACGCGCTCAGGGAAGGCTACGCCGGCAAGGTAAGTGTGGGCGCCATCCAGGGGCCGGCCGTGACCCTGATACCCAAAGCGGTCGAGCGCGCCATGCAGGATCACCCGCACCTGCGCATCTCGCTGCTGGTCGAAAGCAGCGACACCCTGCTGGACCGCCTGGCCCAGAACCAGCTGGACATCCTGGTCTCCCGGCTGTTCGAGCGCCACGACAAGACCCGCTTGCGCTATCAGGCGCTGGCCGAAGAAAAAATCTGCGCCATCGTGCGTCCGGGGCATCCGATTCTCGCCACCCGGCGCCCCTCGCTGACCGACCTGGCCCGGTATGGATGGATCGTGCCCCCCTCGGGCAGCGTGCTGCGGCACCGGCTCGAACTCATGTTCCAGAGCGCCGGGCTGGAGTTGCCGGAACAACTGATCGAATCGGCCGCGCTGGTGTTCGTGCTCAAGATGCTCCAGGACACGGACTACGTCAGCGTGATCCCCACGGATGTGGCCGGCTATTACGCCGCGCACGACACCGTGTCGGTGGTGCCGGTGAAACTGTCGTGCAACATGGACGCCTTCGGCATCATCACGCGCAAGGACTGGCTGCTTTCCCCGGCCGCACACATCATGCTGGCCGCGCTCAAGGAGGCCGCCAGCGAAGTCTACGGACTGCCGCATATCGAATGAAGACTGACAGTTTAGGGAAGCCTTGAACAAGTCTTGGGGACGCCCTTCGATACCTCAGGGCGAACGGATAAATGGTTGATTCCGTTCGTGGTGAGGTATCGAACCATGAACGGAATCTACGCAAACCCGTACTTGTTCAGAGCTTCCTCAGGTCCAGCCCGCATCGACGACGAACTCCTGCGCCGTACACGCACGCGAGGCGTCCGACGCCAGGAACAAGGCCATGGCGGCGATATCGTCAGGCACGATCTTGTCGGGAAGGCACTGGTTGCGCATCAGCTCCTGTTCGCCCTCGGCGGTCAACCAGAGGGTTTTCTGCCGCTCGGTCATCACCCACCCGGGGCTGATGACGTTGATGCGGATCCGGTCCGCGCCCAGGCGTTTGGCCATGCCGCGCATCATGCCGTTCATGGAAGCCTTGGCCGTGGCATAGCACGGATAATCGGCATTCTTGGTCTGCCATCCGGTCGAGCCGAGATTGATGATCGACCCCCGCCCCAGGCGACGCATCTGCGGGACCACCGCCTGTATGGCAAAGAAAGCCGCCCGCTGGTTGATCGCGATGCGTTGGTCCCAGTACTCCGGCGTGACGTCCTCGAGCGCATGGCGGTCATCGCTCCCGACGTTGTTGATCAGCACGTCCAGTGGTCCCATGTCCCGCGCGGCATCCGCGATGGCCTGCTGGAGTGCCTGGACATCGGTCGCATCACACGTGCGCCACCAGGGTTCGGGTCCGAGGGCCTGCATCCGCTCGACCAGCGCCTGGCTGACCTGTGCCGCAATGTCGATGAACGCCACCTTCGACGCCTGCCTCACGAACGCCTCCACCAACGCCGCCCCGATACCGCTGCCGCCTCCGGTGATGAACACCCGCCGCCCGCGCAGGGAGGGATACACGACCCTGGAGATACCGGAGGCGCCTTCCCCCTCTTGAACCGACGATGCCTGCATGGGCCGTCACTCCTCAGTTGTCTGCCAATTGATACCAATAACTATATAGATATACGTGAATATATGATTTTACTTATATCAATATACTGCATAGGATTTGCCCTGTGAAGCGGGCTTGCCCACGGGCCCGCGGACGGTTTGGCAAATCATCGGCAGAGGACATCGGCTACCCATGAACCCCTCCAACAAGACGAAAAGGCGCAGTCAAAACTGGTTCGGCCGCTCTGGCAAGAGCGGTTTTCTTTACCGGGGCTGGCTGAAAAACCAGGGCTACCCCAGCGACCTTTTCGACGGCCGGCCGGTGATCGGCATTTGCAATACATGGTCGGAATTGACGCCGTGCAACGGGCATTTCCGCGAACTGGCCGAGTACGTCAAGCGCGGAGTCTACGAAGCCGGCGGGTTCCCTCTCGAATTCCCCGTGATGTCGCTGGGCGAAACCCAGATGCGGCCCACGGCCATGCTGTTCCGCAACCTGGCCAGCATGGACGTGGAAGAATCCATTCGCGCCAATCCCCTCGACGGCGTGGTCCTGCTCATGGGCTGCGACAAGACCACCCCTTCGCTGATGATGGGCGCGGCCAGCTGCGACCTGCCCGCCATCGGCGTCTCCGGCGGCCCCATGCTCAGCGGGCACTGGCGCGGCCACAAGCTCGGTTCGGGGACGGGCGTGTGGCAAATGTCGGAAATGGTCCGGGCCGGGGAAATGACCCGCGCGGACTTTGTCGAGGCCGAGTCGTGCATGAACTGTTCCAAGGGCAGCTGCATGACCATGGGCACCGCCTCGACCATGGCCAACATGGTCGAGGCGCTGGGCATGTCACTGCCCGGGAATGCCGCTATTCCCGCAGTGGACGCCCGCCGTTACCGGCTCGCCCAGCTCAGCGGTCGCCGCATCGTGGAAATGGTCGACGAAGACCTGCGCATGTCGAAAATCATGACACGCGAAGCGTTCGAGAACGCCATCCGCGCCTACGCGGCCATCGGCGGGTCGACCAACGCGGTCGTGCATCTGCTGGCCATGGCCGGGCGTATTGGCGTGCCGCTCGAACTGCAGGATTTCGACGAACTGGGCTCGAAGCTGCCCTGCCTGGTCAACCTGCAGCCCTCCGGTGAACATCTGATGGAGGACTATTTCCACGCCGGCGGGCTGCCCGCGGTACTGCGCGAGATCGCCCCGTACCTGCACCTCGATGCCCTCACGGTAAACGGCAGGACGCTGGGCGAAAACATCCAGGCCGCTCCCTGCTGGGACCGCGAGGTCATCAAGACGGCGGACGAGCCTTTCAAACTCGAGGCGGGTGTCGCCGTGCTGCGCGGCAACCTGGCTCCCGACGGCGCGGTGATCAAGCCGTCCGCCGCCTCGCCGCATCTTCTCCAGCACCGCGGTCGCGCCGTGGTATTCGAAGGTATCGAAGATTTTCACGCACGCATCGACGACGAGTCGCTCGACATCGACGAAGATTGCGTGATGGTACTGAAGAACTGCGGCCCGAAGGGCTACCCCGGCATGGCGGAGGTGGGCAACATGCCCCTCCCGCCCAAGCTGCTCAGAAAAGGCATCCGGGACATGGTCCGCATTTCCGATGCCCGCATGAGCGGCACGGCCTACGGCACCGTGGTCCTGCATGTTTCACCGGAAGCGGCCGTCGGCGGCCCGCTGGCCCTGGTGCAGGACGGCGACATCATCGAGCTCGATGTCCTCGCCCGCCGCATCCACCTCGACGTGCCGGAGGAAGAACTGGCACGCCGCCGCAGCCACTGGAAAGCGCCCGCGTCCCCGAAACGGGGCTGGTACAAGCTTTACGTCGAACACGTGCAGCAGGCCCACCTGGGCGCCGACCTGGACTTCCTGGTAGGACACAGCGGGGCCGAAGTACCGCGCGACTCGCACTGATGCAGGCCTCGTGGGGCGGGCGCTGGCCGTCCCACGGTCATTCCGTGCCATCGCGTCCCGGCAAACTCACCCGCACTTGGAATAGCCGCAGTTCAGGCAGGTCTGGCAGTTGTCCATCAGCACCAGGGCCTTGGTGTTGCACTTGTTGCACAGCATGGCGGTGGGCGGGAACTCACCGTTGCCCGGGGCTTCCCCGGCATCGGCGGCCTCGGCTTTTCCTTCGGCCTGCGCCTTCTCGTAGGCGGCGCGCTTTTCGGCGATCAGGGCCTTCTGCGAGGCGCTCAGTTCCGGATCGCGGATCAGGCCGATGCGCTTCATGTGCTGCTCGATCACGGCGCCGATCTCGGCCACGATCGAGGGCATGTACACGCCGCCGGCCTTGAAG
>CAZMMO010000090.1:0-4412 GCA_964567365.1 uncultured Rhodanobacteraceae bacterium
TGTTGGAGCAGGTGTGGGAAAAAATGCGCATGACGGAGATTGGCGGATCCTCGGACTGGCAGAGGCTGGGGAGGGCAGGCTCCGGTTGAATCGATTGTAGGAGCGCACCCGGGCGCGACCGGCGTGAGGCCCATGAAACGCTGATGCCGTCGCGCCCGGGTGCGCTCCTACCCCAGGAATCGGGACAGGCACGCGGCCACCGCGCGGGCCTTGCGGATGTGCAGGTGGTGCGGTCCGGCGATGCGTTCCACCCGGATGTCGCCTACGCACGCGATGCGCGCGTCCATCAGGGCTGCGGGCAGATACGGCGTTTCGGGGCGGGCCAGGATCAGCAGGGTAGCAGCCTCGATGCCGGCCAGCAGGCTGCGTACCTGCGATTCGGCGCTGCGCAGCGCCGTGGCCAGGCGCAGGCGGGCGTCGCTGCACCATGCATGGCCGCCTTCGACCCGGCGCAGGTTGCGCTCGACGATGGGCCGCGCCTCGTCCGGGCCGAGTTCGTCGGCGGCCACGCGTGCCGCAACGGCATCGTCGATGGAAGCGAAGATGCGTGGCGCGCGCTGTCCGCGTGCGCGCTGGGCGTGGGCGGTGCGCCAGCGGGCCAGGGTTCGCGAGCCGTCATCGGCGACCGGACCGAGGCCCTCCACCAGCATCAACTTGCCGACCCGCGCGGGTGCGGTCGCGGCGAACAGGGACGCGATGCCGGCGCCGCGGGAATGCCCGAGCAGGTCGAAACGGTCCAGGCCCAGGGCATCGGCGAAGTCGCGCACATGGTCGACCTGGTCGATGATGTGATAACCCGGCACGCCCGGGCCGAGATGTGCGGAATGGCCGTGACCGGGCAGGTCCAGCGCGATCACGCGCCGTCGCGTGGCCAGCAGGGGCGCCAGCCGCGCAAAACTGGCGGCATTGTCGAGCCAGCCGTGCAGGGCCAGCAGCGGAGCGGCGCCGGGATCGCCCCACTGCAGTCCGGTCAGCTCGCCCAAGGGCGTGGCAACGCGGATTTCCACGGGCCGGCTCGCGTCGGCATCGGTGCGGGCCGTGCCGGGGGCGAGGCCGCCCGCGGCATGCGTGGGCGGGGCGGGGATCACAGCTTGTCGAATTCCCGCTTCAGGTCGTAGCCCTTGTCGGTGACGATGCGTTCGAGGGTCTGCACGCGATGCTCGAGCGCATCGATGCGGGCCCGGGAGGCCGGGTCTTCCTGCGGCTGGTTCGTCTTCATGCGCAGGTAGTGCTTGATCAGGCCTGCGCCGAAGATGATGACGATGATGCATAGGACGAATAGTTGTCCGTTTCCCATGGCGGGTTCCTAGTTTTCCAGGTCGCGAAACTCGCGGTCGAGATCGTACCGGCCCGAGGTGACATAGCCTTCCATGCGTTGCAGCTTCATGTCCATGTGCCGAAAGCGATGGCGCACGTCGCGGAAGGTTTCGCTCGCCGAGCGCCTCACGCTGCGCCAGTATTCCTCGTCGGTGTCCCAATCGTACAACCGCTCGGGCTTGACCGGCAGCAGGAAGCCGAGCACCAGGTAGACGCCCAGGGTCAGCGCGCTGAACCAGAGCAACGCGACGATGGCGAGCAGGCGGATGAACGTGACGTTCCAGCCGAAGTAGTCGGCAATGCCCGCGCACACTCCCATGAGCTTGCCGTTCTTGCGGTCGCGGTAGAAACGCTGCGCGTTCCAGTGGTCGTGTCTCATCGGTCAGCTCCGTCGGTGGCCGGATTGCCAGAAGGCCCGTTCGTCGCCGTGGCCGTGATAGTGCAGGGGGCGCGTGGGCATCAGCAGGGCCGCGACGAGGTAGGCGACGATGGTCGCCACCGGAAAGAACCAGCCCAGGACCAGTGCGCCCAGGCGCGTCAGCCACAGGGGCGCGTCGAAATGCCCGGCGATGCCTGCGCATACGCCCAGGATCACGCCCCGCTCCGGGTCGCGGTGGAATCCATGCAGTCGGGGATCGTCCTGCGGGGGTCTCATGCTTTTTCCCTCCATCCGGGTACACGTGTGTCGAGAATGGTTTCCAGCGCGTGGATGCGGCTTTCCATCCGGTTCGCCAGTTGCCACAGGTCCGAAAGCATCTTCTCGTCCTCGCGCGTCAGGCCCTGCGCCTGGCGGCGCTTGGTCGTGTAGTGCAGGATCAGCCACAGCGGCGCGACGATGACGAGAAAAAAGAAGCCGAGGGTGGTCCACATGGCCGTCAGTCCTTGTTGCTTTGCACGCCGTGGGCGGAACCCATGCGCTGCTTCAGCGCGGCCAGTTCCTCGGTGACGTGGTCATCGGTTTCCAGGTCGGCGAATTCGCGGTCCAGGTCGTTCTTCTTGCCCAGGTCGTAGGCTTCCACCTTGCCTTCCATGTGCTCGAGCTTGCGTTCGTAGTGTTCGAACCGGCCCAGCGCGTCGTTGATGCGGTCGTCGTGCGTGCGGCTGCGGGCGCGCAGGCGGTTGGTGGCCGTGTGGTGGCGGGTCTCCAGGGTTTTCTGGCGGTTCTTGGCGTCGGCGAGCTTGGCCTGCAGGGCGGCGATGTCCTCGTTGAGCTTGGCCAGCCCCAGGTCGACTTCCTTGTGTTGTTCATGCAGCGAGGCCAGCGCTTCGTCGATGCGCCGCCTTTCGGCCAGGGCGGCCTTGGCCAGGTCGTCGCGGTCCTTGCTGACGGCCAGTTCCGCGCGCCGCTGCCATTCGTCGGCCTCGCGCCTGGCGTAGGTCATGCGCCGCTCCAGCTCCTTGCGGTCGGCGATGGCGCGGGCCGCGGCGGAGCGGACTTCCACCAGCGTGTCTTCCATTTCCTGGATGATCAGCCGCACGACCTTTTCCGGATTCTCGGCCTTGTCCAGCATTGCATTGATGTTGGAGTTGATGATGTCGCTCATGCGTGAAAAGACGCCCATGGGGAGTTACCTCGTGTGGATGGGATGGGTCCGTGACTCTGAGAGAGCACGTACCGTGCCAATGGATGGCGAGTCCGCAAGTGTCTGAATAAAATGAAAATTATTCTTCATGGGCAGGATTCAAGCCAGATTTTGCAAGTTGTTTAGACCAATATTTGGTTTATTTGACTTAAACATGGTTGGGTTTGATGTAAGCTGGATATTGCTTGCCACGCCGGGGCCATCCATGCCGAATCCCTTGCCGTTCGACTCTCCCACTTCCGCGCTGGGCGAATCGCCGGCCTTCCTGGGCCTGCTGGAACAGGCCTCGCGCGTCGCGGCCGTGGACAAACCGGTGCTGGTCATCGGCGAGCGGGGCACCGGCAAGGAGTTGATCGCGGCGCGCCTGCATTACCTGTCGCCGCGCTGGGAGGCGCCGCTGGTCAAGCTCAATTGCGCGACACTGACCGAGTCGCTGCTGGAAACCGAATTGTTCGGCCACGAGGCGGGCGCTTTCACCGGCGCCACCGGCCGCCACATCGGTCGTTTCGAGCAGGCCGACGGCGGCACGCTGTTCCTCGACGAACTGGCGACCATCTCGCTGCGCGTGCAGGAAAAGATCCTGCGCGCGGTCGAATACGGCCAGTTCGAGCGCGTCGGCGGCAGCACCACGCTGACGGTGGACGTGCGCATCGTCGCCGCGACCAACCGCGACCTGCCGGCCGCCGTGCGCGCCGGCCAGTTCCGTGCCGACCTGCTGGACCGGCTGGCGTTCGACGTGCTGACCGTGCCGCCGCTGCGCGCCCGCGGCGGCGACATCGAACGCCTGGCCGAGCATTTTGCCGTCGACATCAGCCGCGAGCTGGGGCGCGAACTGTTTGCCGGCTTCACCGAACGCGCGCGCGAGGCGCTGCGGCGGTTCGACTGGCCGGGCAATGTGCGCGAATTGAAGAACGTGGTCGAGCGTTCGGTCCATCGTGCCGATGCCGGCGAGCCGGTCGACGAAATCGTTTTCGACCCGTTCGCCTCGGCCTACCGACCGTTGGACCGGCCGGCACCCGAAACCGCGGCGCCGGCGCCGGAACCCGGGGCCGCTCTGTGCCTGCCTTGCGACCTCAAGGCGGAAGTGGCCCGCATGGAGGTCGCGTGGATCGAGCGCGCCCTGGCCGAGGCCCGCTACCGGCAGGCCGAGGCTGCGGCGCTGCTCGGGCTCAGCTACCACCAGCTGCGCGCGCTGTTGCGCAAGCACGACATGGTGAAGCCGCGGGACAAGCCGGCGCCGGACGGGTGAGTGGTTCCCGTTGTCGTCATGGTTTCCGTTCCACCCGGCCCGCAACGAGAACCGGTTCTGGCCGGAATGATGCTTACTCAACGTCATCTCATCGCATCACGTTATCTCATCGCACCCACTCCCTCGCTCCGTTCGTCCTGAGCCTGTCGAAGGATGAGCGGGGCCAGCCTCAGCGCTGAAGAGACCTTTAATAGATCCGTGCTTTGCGGCTTCGACGCGTTCGTACTTCGACAGGCTCAGCACGAACGGTTTGAGGTGAGACT
>CAZMMO010000090.1:4512-8068 GCA_964567365.1 uncultured Rhodanobacteraceae bacterium
GCACGAACGGTTTGAGGTGAGACTCATCATTGGGTGGCTGGACCGCGTTGGGTAAAGCGCCATTTAGCCCGACCCTTGATTTTGGCTTGTCGGCCTCGACGTGTAGGGGTTCCCGGTGGACCTCGATCGCGGCCCATATCGCCGTTTGGCGGTCGTGGCGGGATACTGTTCCCGCCACCCGGCCAAAGCCATGCCTGCCCGCAACGATCCGTCCCTGCCAAAACCGTCGTACGACGCGCGCTCGATCCGAGCCCTTGTGGCCCTCGCGGTCGGCGGTTTCGCGATCGGCACGGGCGAATTCGTGATCATGGGGCTGCTGCCGAACGTGGCGCGCGACATCGGGGTCAGCATTCCCGATGCCGGCGACCTGATCAGTGCCTATGCGCTGGGCGTCACCATCGGCGCCCCGGCGCTGGCGGTGCTGGTGGCCGGCTGGCCGCGCCGCACCTTGCTGATGGCGCTGGCGGCGCTGTATGCCTTGACCAATTTCGCCACCGCGCTGATGCCGGGATACTGGACGATCGGCCTGGCCCGCTTTGCCTCCGGGTTTCCGCACGGGACCTATTTCGGCGTGGCCTCGCTGGTGGCGGCCACGATCGCGCCGCCGGGGCAGCGTGGTCGCGCGGTCGGTTTCGTGATGCTGGGCCTGAGCATCGCGATCCTCGCCGGCGCGCCGTTCGCCACCTGGCTGGGGCAGCAGTTCGGCTGGCGTGCCGGGTTCGTCTTCGTCGGCGTTTGCGCGCTGGTGGCGGCCGGGCTGATCCGCGGCTGGGTACCGTATTTCCCGCCCATCGCCGGCGCCAGCCCGATGCGCGAGCTGGGCGCGCTGGCGCGTCCCCAGGTCTGGCTCACGCTGGGCATCGCCGGCATCGGCTTCGGCGGCATGTTCTGCGTGTTCAGTTACATCAAGCCCACGCTGATCGAGTTGACCGGACTGGATGCGTCACGGATTCCGTTCGTGCTGGCCCTGTTCGGCCTGGGCTGCGTGATCGGCAACCTGGTCGGTGCGCGGTTGGCCGATCGTGCCCTGATGAAAACCATGGGCGGCATTCTGGTCTATGCGGCCGTCCTGCTGGCCGGGTTCGGATTGCTGGTGCAATACGTGCCGACGGCGCTGGTGGGGGTGTTCCTGCTTGGTGGCATCGTGGCCCTGGGGCCGGCCATGCAGATCCGCCTGATGGACGTGGCCGGCGAGGCCCAGACACTGGCGGCGGCCTTGAATCATTCGGCCTTCAATTTCGCCAATGCGCTGGGTGCCTGGCTGGGTGGTGCGGTCATCGCCGCCGGTTGGGGTTGGGCATCGCTGGGGCAGGTGGGCGTGCTGCTTTCCCTGGGCGGTCTGGTAATGCTGGGTTTGTCGCTTTTGCATCGGCGCCGGGACCAACGGTTCGATGCGTAACGAGGGGACCATACGGCAAGGGTTGCGATAATGGCTCGTTGCCGGGCGCTATTGGGTCGAGCATAATCGAAACGGGGTATATGATCGATCGCTTTTCCTGCAAGGGGATACTCATGTTGTTTTCATTCTGCGTCGCCCCTTACCGCGGACGGATTTTTTCACGCGGATTTTGGTCGGTATTGCTGGTTGTCTTTTTCCTGGCGGCCGCGCCTTCGGCACAAGCCCAAAGCGTGGCACGCGTGGAAGGGCCGAGCGTGGCTGCCCGCGCGCATGCCGTGGACCAAGCGCGTGCGTTGGCTCGCGCCCTCGTGGCCAAGCACAATCTGCCGGGTTTGTCGGTGTCGGTGGGTGTGGACGGTGACGTCGTCTGGGCCCAGGGGTTCGGTTGGGCCAATCTCGAAGAGCGGGTTCCGGTGACGCCGCTGTCGCGATTCCGCGTCGGCAGTGTCGCCAAGTCGTTGACGTCCGTGGCCATGGGGCAGCTTTACCAGGCCGGACGCGTCGACCTGGATGCACCGGTGCAAAAATACGTGCCGTCGTTTCCCAAAAAACGCTGGCCGGTCACCGTGCGCGAATTGATGGCGCACACCGCCGGCATCCGGGATTACCGCGGCGACGAGTTTTTGAACAGCAAGCATTACGACAATATTCTCGACGGGCTGAAAATATTCGAGAACGACCCGTTGGTATTCAAGCCGGGTACGCAATATCTTTATACCAGTTACGGCTGGAACCTGGTCGGCGCGGTCGTGCAGTCGGTCGCACACGAGCCGTATCTCGATTACATGCGCACGCACGTCTTTGCCCCGGCGGGCATGCGGCACACGGTGCCCGATGATGTCGCGCGCGTGGTTCCGCACCGCACCGCGTACTATGTTCACGACAAGCAGGGCCGGTTGCGCAACGCCCCGTACGTGGACAACAGCTACAAGTGGCCCAGTGGCGGCTTCCTGTCCACGCCGGACGATCTGGTGCGCTTCGGTTTCGCCTTGCTGGACGGCAAACTGCTCAAGCCGGCCACGCGCAAGTTGCTGTGGAGCCCGGTGTATCTGACCTCCGGCAAACCGATCGGGCGCGGTTTGGACTGGAAGCTCGGTACGGATGCGCAAGGCCGCCACCATGTCGGCCACATGGGTGGCTCGGTCGGCGGCAGGACCGTCTTCCGCATCTATCCGCGCCAGCACATGGTCATTGCCGCCACGACCAACCTCAGCGACGCGGACGGTCTGAGCGCGTTCGCCGACCAGTTGGGCAATCTGTTCGCGCCCAAGTCCCCGTCAAACGCGAAGTGACGTGTTCACGCCGGTCCGGCTGATGCGGGCCCTGTACCGGCACGGTCCCCGTTGACCGACTCCTGGGCGCGGATGCGCCGGCGCCCGCAGACGAGGACGCCAAGGTAGCCGGCGACCAGGGCCGCCAGCACGCCCAGGTTGGCGGCGGCCCAGGGACCGGTGCGGCCGCCCAGCCCGAGCGGTCCGAGCAGGTAGCCCAGCCAGTCCATGAAGCCGGCGTCGGGCAGGGGATTGGTGACCAGGCCCCAGCCGAGGCCGGTGGCGGCGACCAGCGCCAGGATCGAAACCGGATTGATGCGGCCGTAGCATCCGCGGCTGTCGAACAGGGCGCGTTCGGCGTAGTTCCTGCGCCGCAAGCTCAGGTCGGCCAGGAAGATGCCGCACCATGCCGCGATGGGCGTGCCCAGCGTGATCAGGAAGGCCTGGAACGGATCGATGAAGTTGGTGGCGGCAAAGACGATCCAGGTCGAGCCGACGGCCATGATCGCGCCGTCGATCGCGGCGGCCACGGGGCGCGTGACGGGCAGGCCGGTGCTCATCAGGGCGATGCCTGACGAATAGATGTCCAGCACCGCGCCGCCGATCAGGCCCAGCACGGCGACGATCGCGAACGGCACCAGGAACCAGGCCGGCAGAATGCTCGTCAGCGCGCCGATCGGGTCGTCGGCGATCGCGCCGCCCAGGCGCGGCGAGGAGGCGGCCAGAGCCAGCCCGAACACGACCAGGAGGACCGGCGCGACCGAAGCGCCGAACGTGGTCCACCCGACCACCGCCCGGCTGGATGCCGTACGCGGCAGATAGCGCGAATAATCGGCGGCGGCCTGCACCCAGCCCAGGCCGAAGCCCGTCATCATGAACACGAAGG
>CAZMMO010000091.1:0-8032 GCA_964567365.1 uncultured Rhodanobacteraceae bacterium
GACCTGCGCGAGGACGACGTGTACTGGTGCACCGCCGACGTGGGCTGGGTCACCGGCCACAGCTACGTGGTCTACGGTCCGCTGGCCAACGGCGCGACCACGGTGATGTTCGACGGCGTGCCCAACTACCCCGACGCCAGCCGTTTCTGGCAGGCCGTGGACAAGCACAAGGTCACCCTGTTCTATACCGCGCCCACCGCCATCCGCGCGCTGATGCGCTTCGGCGACGACCCGGTGAAGCAGACCTCGCGCAAGTCCCTGCGCGTGCTGGGCACGGTCGGCGAGCCGATCAATCCGGAAGCCTGGGAGTGGTACCACAAGGTGGTCGGCGAGGAACGCTGCCCCATCGTCGACACCTGGTGGCAGACCGAGACCGGCGGCATCATGATCACCCCACTGCCCGGCGCCATCGACACCAAGCCCGGCTCGGCCACCAAGCCCTTCTTCGGCGTGCAGCCGGCCCTGGTCGATGCCGAGGGCAAGCGCATCGAGGGCGAGGGCTCGGGCAACCTGGTCATCACCGATTCCTGGCCCGGCCAGATGCGCACGGTCTATGGCGACCACCAGCGTTTCATCGACACCTACTTCAAGACCTATCCCGGCAATTATTTTTCCGGCGACGGCGCGCGGCGCGACGCGGACGGCTACTACTGGGTCACCGGCCGCGTGGACGACGTCATCAACGTGTCCGGCCACCGCCTGGGCACGGCCGAGGTCGAGAGTGCGCTGGTGACGCAGGAAGTGGTGGCCGAGGCGGCCGTGGTCGGCTGTCCGCACGAGATCAAGGGCCAGGGCATTTACGCCTTCGTCACCCTGGTGCAGGGCAACGAGCCCAGCGACGAATTGCGCGACGAGCTGATCGCGCGCGTGCGCGAGGTGATCGGACCCATCGCCCGACCCGATTATCTGCAATGGGCCCCGGCCCTGCCGAAGACGCGCTCGGGCAAGATCATGCGCCGCATCCTGCGCAAGATCGCCGAGAACGAGCCGGACAAGCTGGGCGACATTTCCACCCTGGCCGATCCTTCGGTGGTGCAGAAGCTGGTCGACGAGCGCCTGGTGAAATAGTACGAGATGCCTGCGGCCGAGCCTTCTGTTCCCCGCCACGCCCGATCCGTCGAGCCCGCGGACGTTGTCGGCAGGCTCGGCCGCAACGACATCCACCTGTGGTGGCTGCCCTACCGGCGTGCTGCGGGGCGGCAGCCGCTGCTGGACCTGCTGGCCGCCTACCTGGGCACCGACGCGTGCGAACTGGAATTGCGCGCCGGCACCCACGGGCGTCCGGCGCTCACGCCACCGCGTGAACTGGACTTCAACTGGTCGCACAGCGGCCCGCGCGCCGTCGTGGCCCTGGCCCGCGGCCCGCTGCGCCTTGGCGTGGACGTCGAATGTCCACGGACACGGCGACGGACCCTGGATCTGGCCAGGCGTTTTTTTGCCGCCACCGAATACGCCCGATTGCGCACCCTTCCGGAATCGCAACGCGAGGCCGCCTTCCTCCGCCTGTGGACCGCCAAGGAAGCCGTCCTGAAGGCGCACGGCCAGGGCCTGTCCTACGGGCTGGACCGGGTCGCCTTCACCTTGCACGGATCACGCCCCCATCCCGACTCGTTTCACGGCGACGTCGGCGATGCGGCCGACTGGCACCTGCGACACTGGTCGCTGCCGGGAGGCTACGCCAGCCTGGCCTGGCGTGGCGATCCGCGCCGCGTGCACCACTTCGTGCCGGAGCACATCACCGGACCGTAGCGGCCGACGGAACTTTTCCCCGAGCCTCCGGTCTGATCTTTCGAGGATCGGGTTTTCCTCACGTGGTTCTCCCCAACCGTGAACGTCGCACAGGGATGTGCCATCTCTCCCACAGTCCGGCACGCACCTTGCGGTGCGTGCTTTTTTCTTGCGCTTGCACGAGACTTGGCGTCTGCACCGAACCGTCGCCATCTCCGGGATCGCGCCATGACCCTGCTCAGCGTCAACCTCAACAAAATCGCCGTGCTGCGCAACGCCCGCGGCGGCCACGAACCCGACGTGTGCACGGCCGCCCGCACCTGCATCGAGGCCGGCTGCGGCGGCATCACCGTGCATCCCCGCCCCGACTGCCGACACATCCGCCCCGACGACGTGCATGCCCTGGCCGCCGTGGCGCGCGGACGGGTCGAATACAACATCGAGGGCAATCCCTTTGCCGGCGCACGCACGGGGTATCCGGGCTTTCTGGCCCTGGTGCGCGAGGTGCAACCCACCCAGGTCACCCTGGTGCCGGATGCCGAGGGGCAGATCACGTCCGACCACGGCTTCGACCTGGCCCGCGACATGCCGCGGCTTGCCCCCATCGTGGCCGAGCTGGGCGGCCTGGGCTGCCGCACCAGCCTGTTCGTGAATGCCGGCGCCGACACCGCCGCAGGCTTCGCCGCCGCGGCCGCCGCCGGCGTAGGCCGGGTGGAAATCTATACCGGACCCTATGCCCACGCCTTCGCCCAAGGCGATGCCCGGCAGGCCCTGGGCCTGTGCGCCGAAACCGCGCGCATGGCGCACCACGCCGGCCTGGCGGTCAATGCCGGGCACGACCTCAACCAGGCCAACCTGGGAGCCTTCAAGCAAGCCATTCCGGGCCTGGCGGAAGTCTCCATCGGCCATGCCCTGATCAGCGAGGCGCTGTATGCCGGACTGGTGCCAACCGTCCGTCGCTATCTGGACATCCTGTCCTGAGCCACGGCGCGCCGGCAATCGGGGCCAAAAAAACGGGCGCCGAAGAGGCGCCCGCGATTGACTTCCCGTGACACGCTCGTGTCAGTCGGTATTGAGGAATCCGATTTTCTGCATGTTCGCGCTCTTGGCGTCCGCCAGGACCTTGGCGACGATTTCGTACTGGACGTTGTCGCTGGCCTGGATCTGCACTTCCGGCTGTTCCTTCTTCGACTTGGCGCCGTACACCTGCAACTGCAGCTGCAGGTCCTGCTCGCTGACAGGAACATCGTTCATGTACAGCGAACCGTCCGGCTTGATGACCAGTTGGATCGGCTTGGGCGGATTCTCCGGCGGCTTGACGTTCTGGTTCGGCTGCGGCAAGTCGATGCGGATTTTGTGCGTCAACATGGGCGCGGTGATGATGAAGATGATCACCAGCACCAACATCACGTCGACCAGGGGCGTGACGTTGATTTCCGCCATCGGCGAACCGCCGCTGGAACCACCCGAATTGCTGTAACTCATGGATGTTACCTCCGGTCTGTCGCGCGGACAGCACCGTTTTCAAACCACGCCCCGGTGGACTTCAGGGCCCGCAGGCCCATTCCCGCCGGGTACGCATGAACACCATGGACGCGCGCGGGGCGCGTCCGTCGGTGTCACCCACCGTTCTTCTTCGAGGAGTGGGTGACGAAGTTGATGTGCACCATGCCCGTACCCTTGGCCAGCTCCAGCACATTGCGAATGAGCTTGTAGCGCGTGGTCTTGTCGGCGCGTATCTGCAACGGCGGCTGCGGACTCTTCTGGGCCGTCACCGCCAGCTTCGCCCGCAACTCGGCCTCGCTGACCGGTTGGTCATTCAGGAACATGGAGCCATCCTGCTTCACGGCCAGATCGATGGGAGGTGCCTTGTTCTTGACCTTTTCCGTGTGCGGATTGGCCATGGGCAACGTCACCTTGATCTGGTGCGCGGCCAGGGGCGCCGTGATCATGAAAATGATCAGCAGCACCAACATCACGTCCGCCAGCGGCGTGATGTTGATTTCCGCATTCACGCCCCCTTCGTTGTTGCCGACACTCATTGCCATGGGTCAATCCTCAGTTGGCGGCAGAATCACCGACACGCGAGCCCGTGGCAAAGAAGTCGTGCAGGTCGTGCGCGAACTCGTCGAACTTGGCAAAGGTGACTCGATTGGCGCGTACATAGAAGTTGTAGGCCAGCACCGCCGGGATGGCGGCGGCCAGACCACCGGCGGTCATGTACAAGGCCATGCCCACGGGACCGGCAACGGCCTGGATGGAGGCCTCGCCCGACGCACCGATGGAAGTCAGGGCGTGCACGATGCCGATCACGGTACCGAGCAGACCCACGAACACGGCGGCCGAGCCCACGGTGGCCAGGATGGTCAGGCCGGCTTCCAGACGCAGGCTTTCGCGGGCCACGGCCTGGCGCAGCGCGCGGTCGATGAACTCCGAGCGGTCCAGCGTCTCGGCCAGGGCATCGTTGCCTGCCCGCTGGTGATGCGCGGCCGCCGAGGCGCAATCAAGGGCGATCTTGGAGAACGGCTCGCTGCGCGGCTGCTCCTCCATCGCCCGGATGGCGTCCTGTGCGGAATCGGCATCCCAGAATGCACGGATCACTTTTTCCTCGCGCGAGCGCAGGAGTGCATTGCGGATGAAGTTGGCAATGATGTAGTACCACGATGCCGCCGACATGATCACGATCACGATGCCGATGAAGGCATCGAAACCGCTCATGTCGCGGATGAAGGAACTGAAGGACAGGCTTTCCAGCGCCTGGGCGTTGGAAACCCCTCCCGGGCCGGGTGCCTGGGTGGCCAATACAGCGAGGGTATCTAGCAGGAACATAACGCTACCTTTGGGAAGTCAATCTGATAACGACTCAAGTGGCTGCGGGCCACTCAGTACATCTGGTTGAGTTTGAAAGTGACCGGAATCCGTGCCCAGCCCTTGTAAGGGACTCCATCACGCGTACCGGGGTTGAAACGCCACCGTTTGGCGGCACGTACTGCGGCGCGATCCAGCTCATGATACCCGCTGGATTTGTCTACCTTCACCTGAAGCGGCTCGCCATTGGTGCCTACCAGCACCAGCAGGACCACGGTTCCCTGGTGACGCATGCGCTTGGCCTGCGGCGGGTACCGGGGTGGATGCCGGCTGCGGTAGGACAGGTTCGCACTGGGCGCGATCTCCACCGGCGGTGGCGGCGGCGACGGCGGTGCAGGTGGTGGTGCCGCGACGGCGTTGGACGACTGCTCCTGCACCGGTGGTGGCGGTGCGGGTGGCGGCGGCATCGGCGGCGGCTTGACCATCTTGATGATTTTCGGCGGCGGCTGCTTCGGCGGTTCCGGCGGCGGCGGCGGCGGCGGCGGTGGTGGTGGCGGTGGCTGGATGAAAGTCACCTGCACCACGTGTTCCTGGGTTTTCTTTTTCCCCGCGGGCGGCGCAGCAGGAACCATGATCATCATGAAAGCCGCTGCATGCAGCGCAATCACCCCGGCAATTGCCCAGGTGCGCTTCCAGTTGAACCGATTTCGGCCGTTGCGGTCTGTACTTGAGGCCATCAGTTACACGTATCCGTCAAACAAAATTCGGTTGTTGTCCCCGTTCGCGCGAAGCCTTTGGCAGGCGCGGGCTTGTATTCGCACAGGGGGTGACAAGTTTTTCACGTTACACTATTGCTGAAAGTTTGTATAGGCATTTGTAGCACCCTTTACGGGGCTTTTGTCCAGCCCATCCATTACGCAATTTCATTTGCCCGCCTTCTTCAGCCACTTTTCCGCCGCGGCCTTGGTTTCCGGATCCTGGGCGGCTTTTTTCATGGCCTTGACCGCGGCCGCCTTGTGGTTGGTCGCCCGCTCGACTTCGGCGATCACCATGTAGGCCTTGCCCTTGTGCTTGGTGCCCTTGGCCAGCGCGTTGCGGGCGGCGGTGCGCGCCGCGCTGTATTTGTGGTCCGTGGCCAGCAGCTCGGCACGACGCAATTCCGCGGTGCCATCCTTGCCCAGCGGCGCGGCCTTGGTGTATGACGCCAGGGCCTTGTCCTTGTAGCCGCCGATGAGCTCCGCGTCACCGCTGAGCTTGTAGTAGTCGTAACCGGTTTTGAGCACACCCTTGCTCAGGCCGTCCTTGAGCACGGCCAGGGCCTTGTCGGCATACGGCTTGGGGTCCTTGCCGGAGTTCTGTCCGGTGATCAGGTACAGCTTGGCCAGGTTGACGTAGCTGTCCTTGGTGGTGAGCTGGTTCTTGCTGCGCGCCTCTTCCATGGTCTTGAGCGCTTCGGGGTATTTCTGGGCGCGCATCAGCAGCACGATCAGGTTGTGCCGCGTGGTGGCGTCGCCGGGATCCTTGGCCAGCTGCTTCTTGGCCATGGTGATGGCCTCCCCGCTCTGCCCGGTTTCGGCCAGGCTGGCGGCCAGCACCTGGTTCCAGCTTTCCTTGGGCTTGTCGGTCATCGTCTCCGCCTTGCGAATGGCGGTGATGGCTTCCTTGTAGTTCTCCAGGCGGTAGTTGAGTACTCCTTCCAGGCCATAGGAGTCGGCGGTTTCGCGCTTGCCTTCCTGACGCCACTTGTGCAGCGTGTCCAGGGCTTGCTGGTCCTGGTTGTCGGCGGCGTAGAACTGCGCCAGCTCGTACATCAGGTTGAAGTAGGTGTCGTTGGGCATGACCCCGAGGGCCAGGGCCTGCTTCAGGTTGCTGATGGCGCCTTTCAGATCGCCCGACTGGTACTTGAGGTTGGCCATGCCCTGCAGCGCCAGCGCCTGGGCGTATTTGCTCTTGCCCTTCTTGCCCTCGGCATACGGCTGCAGGATCTCGGTGGCCTTTGCCTTGTCGCCGCTGGAGAGGGCGTTGAGCCCCTTGTTGATCTCGTCGGCGGTGGCCTGTTTGGTGAGGTCCAGCTTGGGCGCCTTGCGCGTGGCATCGGGGTACAGCGATTTCTTCTGGTCCTTCTTCTGGCTGCTCTGGCCGGACCGCGGTGCTGGCGGGGTGGCCAGGGCCGTGCCGCCGGTGAATGCCAGCGCCAGTGCCGTACCAGCAAGCGCCTTGGACAGTGATCCAAGCTTCATCGTGTTACCTCGTCGATAGTGTCATCGTGCCGATGGCACGCGGGGGAGCTTTGGAGACTACCTCGACGACGGTATCCAGCTCAAGTCACTTTTCATGCATTTGTGCAAGTGACATTCGTTCACTACCCGCACCGGGACGTGAAATGCCGCGGGTTGAAAGCTTTTCGCGTCGCCGTATGCGGGGGAGCGAGAGCGCCCGCCATACTCCCCAGCGGGCGGCCATCGGGGCGAAATCGAGATTCACCGGAACGTCGGGTTGCCGACCCGGTGGTGAACGGAACACGCCCAATGTGTTGATTGCGTGAATATTTCCAGCGGACACGATGGGATCGCGCCCGGCGCCGCAGGAGCCTTGCCCCCGCGCCGCGGATTGGCTTCAGATGTCCAGGTTGGCCACCTTGAGCGCGTTGGTCTCGATGAATTCGCGGCGCGGCTCGACCGCCTCGCCCATCAGCATCGAAAACATGCGGTCGGCGGCCACGGCGTCCTCGATGCCGACCTGCAGCATGCGCCGGGTGTCCGGATTGACCGTGGTCTCCCACAGTTGTTCGGGGTTCATTTCGCCCAGGCCCTTGAAGCGCTGGATGCTGCGGCCCTTCCGGGCTTCGTCCATCAGCCACTGGCGTGCGTCGGCAAAGCCGAGGATGCCGCGCGAGGCATTGCCGCGGCGCACCTCGGCACCGGCGTGGATCAGGCCCGACAGTTCGCGCGCCACGTTGACGATGGGCCGCACATCCGGGCCCTCCAGGAACGGGCGCGACAGCACCCAGGTGTGCTCCAGTCCGTGCTGGCTGCGCGTGACCACGATCGCCGGCGGCTGCTCGCCGACGGCGGCACGATGCTCGAAGCGGAAATGCGGCTTGCCCAGACCTTCGTTGGCCAGGCGCTGGGCCAGCGCCGCCAGCCAGGCGTCCAGCGCCGCGGTATCGGTCCAGAACTCCGGGTCCCAGGGTGCATGCTCGAGCATCGCCGTCCACACCGCCGCGTCGCAGCGCTGGCTGAGGTGGGAAATCTGGTCCAGCGCCTGCTGGTACTGGTGCAGCAGCTTCTCCAGCGCCTCGCCACCGATGGGCGGGGCATCCGGGTCATATTGCAGTGCAGCATTGTCCACCGCGCTGGCGATCAGGTAGTCGTTGAGCGCGGCATCGTCCTTGAGATACAGCTCCTGCTTGCCCTGCTTGATCTTGTACAGCGGCGGCAGGCCGATGTAGACGTGGCCGCGCTCGATCAGCTCCGGCATCTGGCGGTAGAAGAAG
>CAZMMO010000092.1:0-8004 GCA_964567365.1 uncultured Rhodanobacteraceae bacterium
CCAGCAGGAAGTAATCGAAGGCATCCAGCGTCCAGCCCAGGAAACTGGCCGCCACTGTATGGCGCTGGTCGCTGTCGAGTTCTCGCAGTGTCTTGACCACGGTCATCAATGTTGCCCCTTTATGTCGGAAGTAAGGTCGGAGTCCCGGCCGAGCGGGTACCAAGGCCAATGGATTGTCCCCGGGGGGGACCCCGCATGTCCCCTGGAAGAAGCGAACACCCCTGACGATTCCCTGCCGCGACGACCCGAAGCCATGGCCGCCTCCCCTTCGTGGGAAAAACTCACAGATCCACGGCCAATCGCACCCAGTAATAACGGCCCAGGAGATCGAAATTCAATGCGTCGATGTTATAGCTGGCATTGTTGTCATACAGCAAGGGCGGCTTGTTGTTAAACAGGTTGTTTACACCGACGGTCATACGCGTATGCAGTGGCTCGATGTCATAGCTCAACGAAACGTTGTGATAGATATTGGATCCGTAGTCGATATAGAACCCGTCCAGATCGCTCCCGGCAGGATGCGTATCCTGGGAAGCCGCCGGGGAACCCATGCGGAAACCACCGATGTAGCGGATTTTCCACGTGGCCGACCAATCGCCCTTGCTCCAGCGCGCAAACCCGCTGGCCCGCCAGCGCGGGAACAGGCACTGGTTCGGCCCCGGGCAATCGGACGCCGGTGCCGATCCGGCACTCATGAAGTGTCCGGCATAATGGAAAGTCTGGTTGGCGGAGGTCCCCGGCGCCGTCTGCGCGTCATAGTATTTCAGATAGGCCGCACTGACGTTGAAATTGAAATGCCCGATCGACCCGGCAGACATTTTGTAATCCGCGGAGAAATCCAGGCCACCCGTACTCACGCTGCCGAGGTTGCCCACCGGCTCGATCGTCGCCTGGCTGATCTGCCCCACCTGCGGTCCGCTGGCGTAGCGGTGAATCAGCGGGCAATAGGCCGTCTGCCCCGAGCTGCACAGGTTGAGCATGTTTTGCAAGCCCACGGAAGTGATGACGTCATTGAGGTAGACATGCCACGCATCCACGGAAACCGTGAATCCCTGGATCCATGACGGGCTGTAGACCGCACCCACGTCGAAGGATTTTCCGGTCTCAGGCTTGATCGGGAAGCCGGCGTACTTGGCGCCGGCCGAGCGTATGGTCGTGGCCACGTCCTGGGCCACGTACTGGTCGCGGAAACTGCCGTCGGTCGGCACGTTGACACAGGCCGGATTCTCCGGGCTGCCGGTATAGCCGTCACAAGGGTCGGAATGGATTCTCGGATTGGCGGAATTGACGGGCTCGAAGACATCGCTGATGGTCGGGGCCCGGAACACCTCCTCCACCGAACCGCGCAGAAGCAGGCTCTGCACCGGCCGCCACTCCATCTTGAACTCCATGTTGTTGGTGTTGCCGAACGAGCTGAAGCGGGAATAGCGGTCACCGATGGTCACGTTCAACCCGTATGCCCACGGCATGTCCGACAGTATCGGCACGAACAACTCGCCATAGGCTTCCTTGACGTTGTACCCGCCCTGCATGGGGGATGAGCAATGCACGCCCAGGCCGCAATTGCCGGTGACGGGGTCCATGATCAGCAACGAGCCCAGAACCGAATGCGTGTGCTCCTGCCGGTAATCCACACCCAGCGCCAGCCGCACGGTTCCAGCCGGAAGGTCGAACAGGCCGCCATTGGTGCCGGCATGCCAGATCCTCTCCTGGCTGTAGTCGGAACTGAGCGCAGGCACGCTGTTCGCCTTCAACGCCTTCACCGAGTTGGGAGCCTGAACGTTGAACGGGTTGAACGAGGCATCGCAAGCTGACACGGGATGGCCCGGCGTTCCACAGGTCACTTCCCCGGTGGCCGGATCGAGATAGGAAGGACCGGTGTACAGCTTGTTGGTGTTCGGGTAATTGATCGTGACCCGGTCCGCGGAAATATGCCCGTAGCTCAGGCCCACGTCCCAGTCCCAGCGCTGGGTGAACAAGGTGAACGCGCCTTTGAGGCCGACGCTGGCCTGCATGACCGAGGTGCTGTAGTCGGACCCGCGATTGCCCATGGAGACCAGACGCGAGCGGTAGCTGTAGCCGTGGCTGCCGAACTCCACGCCGAAAGGGTTGTAGTAATTGTTTGCCGCAATGGTGACCTGCGGCGTGTGATAGGTGGCCGGAGCTTCCTGGAACATCGCGCGGGTTTTGTTGTAATAGGCGTCCAGGTACACCGAGGTGTTTTCACCCAGGTGGTACGTGCCCATCACGAACGCGTTGGTGCGCTCCTGCGGTTTCAGCAACTGGGTTTCCGTCGCGTAGTTGTACTTGTCGTTGTTCGCGCCGTCGTTCACGTAACAGTGATAGTCGGCGATCGGGTCGGCGCCGCTCGCGCTCGGATTGCGCGCCAGATACCCGGAGTCGCAGCCGGCAAACGCGGTATGCACTGGACCGCTGTCCGGCACCTGGATGCGACCGTAGGCCGAGTTGGTCGAACCCCCCACGAAGGTCTGGATCTTTCCTTTCTTGTCCGCTTCGAGCTCCAGGACGTTCCGCGTGAGCGCGCGGGCGCTGGACAACACGCCGTCGGTCTTGCTGTAGCCGATGCCAGCGAGAAAGCTTCCCTTGTCGGACATGTGGCCGAGGGTGAGGGTGTAACCGCGCCCGCGTGCATCGGCATGCGAGGACTGCCCGTAACGGGCGGTGAACTTCACGCCCTGATAGTGTTTTTTCGTGATGAAATTGACCACGCCGCCGATGGCATCGGACCCGTACACGGCCGATGCGCCGTTTTTGAGCACCTCGACGCGCTCGATCATGGCGGCGGGTATGGAGCTCACATCCGAGCTGAGGACCCGGCGCCCGTCCACCAGGATCAAGGTGCGGGCCGAACCCAGTCCGCGCATGCTCAGGTGGTATCCACCGCGATTGGTCTGGTATTGCGGGTTCGAAGCGCCTCCGGTCATCACCGGCAGGTCCTGCACCAGCTGACCGAGGGTCATCGCACCGGTCGCCTCGATCTGCTCGTGGCTGACGGTAAGGACCGGATTGGCCGTTTCCATTTCCACGCGACGGATGTGCGACCCGGTAACCACGACCGCCGCCAGGTTCTGGGCCTTCTGCTGGCCCTGATCCGTACTGCCCGGATTGGGCTGTTGTGTCTGCGCATGGACCGGACCGGCCATCGCCAGCGCGATGCCGACCGCGATGGCCAATGCATTCCCATGGACATTGCTCGGGCGTGTCATGACGTTTCCCCTCGGTTGCGTGAATGAATTCCGGAGCGGCCGATATCGAATCCCCCGATTCGATACAGCGGACACTCAGGGTTTGTGCGTATCGCCGGCCCGGGTGGGCGAAACTTCCTTTTGCGGCACCAGCCACCCGTGGTCGGCCATCCAGCTTGCGAACAATTGCGGCCAGTTGCCGACGCGGGTGCCAGGCAGGCCCAGGCCCCAGCCGTGGCCACCATTCTCGAACACGTGCAGCTCCGCCGGCACGCCGTGCTTGCGCAACACGTCGAACAGCTGCAGGTTGGCACCGACGTTCACGATGGGATCGTCCTCGGCGCATGCGATGAAGGTCGGTGGAGTTCGGTCCGAGACGTGCTCCTGGACCGTGTACGCGTCTTCGGCATTCTTCTGCGGCAGCAGCTCGCGACGCGTATGCGTGTTGTCGTACGGCGGTTTGATCGAGGACACCGGGTAGATCAGGGCCTCGAAATCGGGCCGCGAGGATTGCCGGTCGGCCGGGCCCACCGGCGCATAGAAATCGTGATCGAAGCGCGTCGCCATGATGCCGGCCAGATTGCCGCCGGCGGAATAGCCGAGCACGCCGATGCGGTGCGGATCGATGCCCAGGCTGCCGGCGCGCGCGCGCAACAGACGCAGCGCGCGTTGCGTATCCTGGAACGGCGCCACCGGCGCCCAGCCGTCACCGGGAAGGCGGTAGTAGAGGATGACCGGCGTTACTCCGAGCGTCTCGAGCCATCGCGCCGTGGGCATTACCTCGCGCTGGATCTCGATGCGGACATATCCGCCGCCACCCATGAGCAACACCGCGGCTCCGTTGGGATGCGCCGGATGCATCACCACCATGCGCGGGGTGTGGATATTGGAAACCGCCCCGGCGTAACGACCTCCGGTCCGGACCCGCTCCTTGCCCTCGGGCGCATGACCGGAGCCGGCCGGGGGCGAGCCGGGCCACAGCTTGATGGTGACAGCCTGTCCCTGCGCTTCGGCAACGGCATTTTGCGCCGGCGCATTCGCGGCAAGCAGCAACATCGCAGGCAACGCAAGCCATACGTGCAAACGAACCTTCATGTGGCGCCCTCCGTTTTCAGCCCTTGTTTTGTATCCCAGACGATGGCAATCGGAAATAACACATTCCGGCTAACCGGCCTCTTGTCGATGCCAATACACCTCCCGTTCGTGGTGATGCTTCGACAAGCTCGGCACCGGGTACGCCTCGCGTATCGAACCGCGAACAGCGCGACGCAAAATCAAGGCATTCCCAAAGCATGCAAGAATGTCGCCCGGACCGGGATCACGACTTTTATGCACAAACGCACCACCCGCGCGTTGCAGATCAGTGCCTTGCTGCTCGCCATGGCAGGCAGCATCGTGCTGGCGGCCTGGTGGGCCAGGCACCGCTCCATGCACGCCCTGTCCCGCCAGGAAAGCGAGCAATTGCGCTTGCGCGCCCTGGCGCTGCAGCGCCTTGTCGACCGTTACCGGGTGCTCCCCTCCACGCTGGCGCTGGACCCCACGCTGCGCACCGCATTGCAACGTCCGCGCAGCCGGATCGACACCCGTGCCTTGAACCGGAAGCTCGAACGCATCAACGGCGCCACACACATATCGACCCTGACGCTGATCGACCACAACGGCGTCGCCATCGCGGCCAGCAATTGGCGCGAACCGTCCAGCAACGTCGGCCGCAATTACACGTTCCGTCCTTATTTCCAGCGTGCCATGCGCAATGGAATCGGCACGTTCTACGCAATCGGTGTTTCCACCCACGTGCCCGGTTATTTCATTGCGCAGGCCATCCACGACGACAAGGGCCAGCGCATCGGCGTGATCGTGGTCAAGATCACCCTGCAGAAAATCATCGGCGAATGGTCGGGAGGCCAGGACATCATCCTGCTCAGCGACGAGCACGGCATCGTGTTCCTGAGCAATCACCACGACTGGCAATACCGGCCATTGCACAATCTCGGACCCGGCATCCGCTCCCGGCTGGACCGGACGCGCCAGTACACGAACCACCTGCTTCCCCCGGCACGGCTGCACAAGCTGCGTTCCCTCGACGATGGCGGGCAAGTGGTGCGGGTCGATTCGCCCGGATCGGGACGAAACATGCTCGAGCGCAGCCTGCCCCTGCCGGCACAGGGCTGGACCCTCCGTTCCCTGAGCCGCATCGACGCGGTGACGGCGGCCATGTACCGGGCCGGGCTGATCACGCTCGGGGGCTGGCTGCCGTTGATCCTGTTGTGGATGTTCCTGCGCCAACGGCTGCATCTGGCCACCGTGCGCCAACGCAGCCGCGAGGAGCTGGAACGCCTGGTGGGCTACTACACGCGCGCGCTGCGCTCGGAACAGAACAGCCTGGTACAGGCCGCATTGCAGGCCGCAAACGGTCATCCGGAAAAACTCGAAGACATCCCCCAGGGCGTCAGCGTGGTCGATGCCGAGCTGCGCCTGGTCGCCTGGAACCGGCGCTATGCGGAAACCTTCCAGTATCCCGACCGGCTGCTCTACGTCCATTGCCCGGTCGAGGACCTGCTTCGCCACAACGCAAGACACGGAATGCTGGGCGAAGGCGACAGCGAGGAGGCCATCCGGCGCCGCCTGGACTACCTGCGCGAAGGCGGGGCCTACATACACGAGCGCGAACGCGCCGACGGCAGCGTGCTCGAAATCCGCGGCAACCCGCTACCCGGCGGCGGCTTCGTCACCAGCTACGCCGACATCACGCCCTACAAGAAGGCCGCGCGCGCATTGCGCACGCTGACCACGACGCTGGAGCACCGCGTGCAGAAAAGCACGCGCGAGCTGCGCGCGGCCAAGGCGGAGGCCGAACGCGCCAACCGCAACAAGACCCGCTACGTGGCCGCCGCGGTACACGACCTGCTGCAACCGCTCAATGCGGCCCGGCTGTTTTCCGGGGCGCTGCACAAGGCACTGCACCGGCCTGGCGACCATGCCGTGCTCGATCGCATCGAACAGGCGTTGCAGGCCTTGGACGACCAGTTGGGCAGCATGCTCGACCTGTCGCGGCTGGAAGCCGGCGCCACCCAGCCGGAAATCGAGGACGTGGAACTGGCTCCGCTGCTGCAATCGCTGGCGCGCCAGTTCGGCATCATCGCGCAGGCAAGAGGCTTATCGCTGCAGCTGGTGAACACCCGCGCCTGGGTCCGCAGCGATCCCATGCTGCTGCGGCGCATCGTGCAGAACTTCCTGTCCAATGCCTTGCACTACACCCCGCACGGCAGGATCGTGCTGGGCTGCCGACGGCAGGGAACGAACCTTCGCATCGAGGTGTGGGACACCGGCGTCGGCATCCCCGCCGACAAGCGCGACGCCATCTTCCACGAATTCGCGCGCCTGGACACCGGCCTGGACAGCGACGAGCGCAGGGCCGGCCTGGGACTGTCGATCGTCAAGCGCATCGCCGGTTTGCTGCACCATCCACTGACGCTTCGCTCGTGGCCCGGAAAGGGGAGCGTTTTCGCCGTGACGCTGCCGCGCATCCCGGCTCCCCTCGGCCCGTCGCCCGGTACGGAATCCCTGCCGGACGAGGACCACGCGGCCTCCCCGCTGGCCGGGCGGCACATCCTGTGCGTGGACGACGAACCGGAAAGCCTGCACGCCCTCGCCAGCCTGTTGCATGGCTGGTCGTGCCGCGTACACATGGCCCGAGACGGAAATGCGGTACGCAACCTCGAGGTACCCCGCATCGACCTGATCGTGCTGGACTACCGCCTCGACGACGAATGCGGACTGGATCTCCTGCCCGTCCTGCGCACACGGCTCGGCCACCTGCCCCCCGTGGTCGTCCTGACCGCGCAGACCGACGAAGACACCCGTCGGCGCATCCGCGAAAGCGGCCTGCATTTTCTGGCCAAGCCTCCCTCGCCTGCAGGCCTGCGCGCGATGATGAGCCAGCTCCTGGTCGCCGCGAGCCGGTCCTGATCCCCGCATCCGGGAGCACCCCGTTCAACCGGCTCAGTCCTCGGGCGACGACACGTCATCCCCGTCGACATCGAGCGTCTTGACCAGCACGGCGGCCTGGGTCCGCGACCGGCAGGCCAGCTTCGAAAGAATGGCCGTGACATGGATCTTGACCGTATTTTCCGCCAGGTCCAGGCGCTCGGCAATCTGCTTGTTGAACAGCCCGTCGGCAATCAGCATCAATACCCGGAACTGCTGCGGGGTGAGCTGGGCCAGCCGCGCCCGGAGTTCGGCGTCGTGCTCGCTCGGCTGGGCGCGCGGGGTCTCGAACCACACGCCCCCTTCCAGCACGCTGCGAACGGCCTTCCCCAGGATTCCGGCCGGCGCGGCCTTGGACACGAAACCCGCGGCACCGAATTGCTGCGCACGGCGCACCACGCGCGGGCTGTCACTGGAGGAAATGACCAGGATCGGGAGTTGCGGATATTCCGAGCGCAGCCACAACAGGGAGGAGAATCCGATCGCGCCGGGCATGGCCAGGTCCAGCAGCACCAGATCGATGTCCGCCTGCTCCTGCAACACCCGCTCCAACGCCGTGCGGCTGGCGGCCTCGAGCACGTCCGACCCGGCCAGTTCGGACTCCAGCGTATGGGTCACCGCCTCGCGGAACAGGGGATGGTCGTCGGCAACCAGGAACGTATGGGCTCTCGTCATGCCCCGGAACCATACACCAGTACCGGCGCAGGCGCGCCGCCACCCGCCGGCGCAGGGGCACGATCGCGCGGCACCGCCCGCCAGGGTGCTAAAATGCGTCGATACGCGCCGAATCGTCGGTCGCTGTCCGAGGTTC
>CAZMMO010000093.1:0-7858 GCA_964567365.1 uncultured Rhodanobacteraceae bacterium
ATCGTGCGCCGCATCGCCGACATCATGGAAGGCGCCCACGGCGAGGACGTCACCGCGCACCAGCGCGGTCGCACCTACCAGCGCAAGGTGGCCGAGGACACGCCGGATTACGCCGCCATGGACGCCCGGAAAATCTCCGCCCTGCTGCGAAAACTGGAATCGCGCATGTACAAGCACGCGCAGAACCTGGAGTTCGAACAGGCCGCCCAGGTACGCGACGAGATTCACCGCATCAAGGAGCAGGCCCTGCATTGAATGCCGATCGGGGCCCGGCGATGGGCAGTGCCCGCCCGCGCATTACCAACCACCAAGGCGGACGCCATCCACGCACGATCGGCCGAGGCTCAATGTCCCATTGACCTGTCCAGGGCATCTGCGTAGAATGCTGCGCTCCCTTTCGGGGCGGTTAGCTCAGTGGTAGAGCACTGCCTTCACACGGCAGGTGTCACAAGTTCGACCCTTGTACCGCCCACCATTTGCAACCAAAAGGCCGGCTTTCGCCGGCCTTTTGGCATCCTGCACGATCTACTTCCAGCACTCCGCGACCGTGCCGGTAGCATTCTTGCCGATGTCGCGCGTCCCCGTCTGGTCCAGGCTCAAGGGGCCGCACTTGGCGTCACGGCCCGACTGCGCACCGACAGGCGTGGCTTTGACCCTGTAGGTCGTTGTCGTCGCGCTGGCCAGCGTGTAGCTGTAATCCTGCTTGGTCTGCGCCCTGCAATCGAGCTGTGGCAAGGTATTGGCCTTGGTGCCCGCCGCATTCTTGGCGTAGTTGAGGTTGGTCGTGTAGTAGCGTTCCATGTAATTGGACAGCTCCGACAGGCAGCTCTCTGCCGCTGTCCGCTTGGTACGCACGACGTAGCCTATGTAGGACGGGTAGGCAATGGCCGCCAGAATGGAAATCACGAGCAGCACGATCATCAGCTCGATCAGCGTGAAGCCTGCCCGCCGCGTCCACGAGTCGTCATTGGACGTATCGGCAGTATTCGCGGCACCATCAGCCATCGACAAAAGCGATTTCATCTTCCATCCCCCCTCAAAGGCAGCAACGCCATTGGGCCACCGCAAGTCTTGGAACCAGGCACAGAATTCAATGCACGATCTCCCGCCAGGACACGCGTCCGCCCTGGCCCGCCGGGGGATTGACGCGCCTGGAATCGGTAACGCCGTTGAGATTGTTCAGCATCATTGCCCCGGTGAATGATGGCACCCCAGTCAGCGAAGTGAGTTCCATGCCACCCGCAGCCACGCTCGAATCGCCGCTCTTGACCTCATCGGTATCATTGAAAATAGCATCGCGGTTGAGGTCGAAATAGATGTCCTTCGGATTGGTTCCGGTAAAAGGCTCGAGTGCCATCACCCAGCCCCTGCCTCCAGGTGCGCAAGGGTCGCTGGTATCGGGAATCAGCGAAGTACCGACCAGATAACCATCCACGAACTGGTTGCGCACGACCATGCGCTCGCCTTCACCCTTGCCGTCAGGTGGAACCAGATTCATGTACCAGCCGACCTTCCCGCTCATGTCTCCCGCCTCGTCCTGGCTGAAGGCACGCGCCGGCGCAACCGCCTTGGTCGGCGGGTCGGCGGTGGGGTCGGCGGCGGTGCCGTCAGTTTCCACAATGATCTTCCGCTGCACGAGATCACTTTGCTTTACCGGCAGCGTGCCGCTCACGTCGATGCCGTACCAGCTCTGCAGAGTCTTGTCCTTCAGGTCCTTGATGGCCAGATACTCGCCCGTGCCGAAGAACGCCCACAGGTCTCCCGTAATCGGATTCAACCCGAGAGTGATGGGCGCGGTGATAGGCTGCCCGGTTTGCGTCGTGAAGACCTTGGTACCTGCCCCGCCTGCCGTCGAGAGATCGAATTTCCAGACGTTGCCCTTCAGGTCACCCGCATACGCCTCGGTGGCAACATAACCGGATACATCACCGATCCACACACCCGGCGTGGCCAGTCCATTACCGGTTTCGCTGTCCGTGGTGTACACCGACACCTTCGGAGAGGGGTTGGGCCCATTGAGGGGAATGCTCAACAGCGCCGCCGTACCCTTGGTGCTGTTGTAGCCGTTGCCAATCAGGACCACCCAGCCATTCTTGGTCCGGGCGATGACCGGCTTGCCGGTGATCTGTCCGATGTACGGATGGTCGGCCCCGCCGGATATCTCCCACAGGAATTGCGGGGTCTTCGGGACGGTGACATCGAGCGCGTAGATGGCCTTGGCCTCACCGCGCCCTGTCGTGCCGACTAGTACCGTATGCCAGCCGCTGGAGTAATAGACATCCGCGACCGTCAGTTCACCGTCGTTGAAGAACTGGTGAGGGTTTACGCCAGTTCCATAATTTGGATTCGCCATGACCGATGGATTCGTGCTGGCTGACAGCACAGCACCAGGCATGTAGGCGTAGATTTCTTTACCCTTATCATCACTATCGGCGTCGGCATTGAATTCGTGCAACATGCCGTCGTTGGCGGCAACATAAATAGCTGGCAAACGGTTCTCTTGGTTCTTCACGAACGCCGCGTAGCCAGCATCAGTGGCATCGATGCCAGGGAAGGTTGCGCCGAGGAAAGCCGTCGGATTGGGCGCACCGACGTAAACCGGTTGCGAATGCACGATGTCGCCAAGCGCCGTGGTGCGATTCCGGAACGTACCCCCGTTCCTGATCTCCTTGGAAGTATCACCGAGCACGTAATCGACAACGTCGGCCGTCCAGCCATTTCCGGTAACATTGCTCGAGTTGAAATTCTCGTATTTACCGCCCACGAGCGTGTATACGTGGCCGTCGCGGGATCCATACGCGGGAATCGAGGCGGTCCACACAGGGGTACCCGCAACCGTCTGCGTATCGGGATCAATCGCGTATGCTTTCAGTGAGCCTGTCCACAGGCCCTCCACATAGCTGGCCAAGTACACCGTCGACCCCGTCTGCAACTGTGTCGCGTTGAGCGAAAGCGACGATTTGCTTCCGGCATTCTCACTCTCTATCTTGGAGAAGGCTGCGTTCAGGCCGGTGCGCATGGCGGCCGCATCGCCGCCTTCGAAAAAGTTGTCCGGCCGCGGGGTCTGTCTACCACTGGAGAGATGCAACACGTCACTGGTCGTATCCCACCATGACTGCGGCAATGCCTGGGTGCGCACATACGGTTTGAAATCCTTGGGTACCGAAAACCCGCCGTACTTGGCAGCCAGGATGTACTGGTTTTTCGAAGGTCCATACAGCGTCTGGTTCTCCTCGACATCCACCCAGTAGGTCGATACCGTTTGCATGCCATCCATGCTGGGGCGCATGTCCTTGGTGTGCGAGTCGTATGCCAACCCAGCGATATAGGCGGAATTGTTTCGCCCGGTGAAAGGCGTGTTGATGGTGATGCCCTCTAGTTGAGCAACCTTCTGCGTCGCCGTGACAACATTGACTGTATTGTCCGCCGCGACCTCGGGCGGGATGGAGGGCTCTTCATCGTGGTCCTGATTGCCCGGCAGGTTCTTGTCGCGGTGGGTGTTGACGTCACCTATGCCGAGAATGAAATTCTTCTGGCACGTGAATTGTATTGGATCTTTTGACGCCGTTATGACGGGGAAGCCATCCGCCATCGTGTAGTTGCTTCCCATCTTGTCGTAGTTCGGTGGCGTAGTGTTCGTGGTGTTCTTCGAATAGGCAGCCACCGGCGACTGGTTCTTCAGGTAACGAATGGCCGCGTAATACATCTCGCTGACAGGGTCGAAACTCTTGTCATCAGTATCCGTCATCTCGCCGAACTTGTTGATGTAGTTGATGACGCCGCTGTCCGCGATGGTGACGCCCAGTGCCGTGGACGTTGCCGTGGCCGCATCCGCGTCGGGATTCTTGATCAGGATGCCTGTGTCCGGATCCCACTCCTTGGCGGGGTTCGGTTGCTTCCCATCCACGGGGCTGTACGTGTAGGGACCGACGAATTTCTGTTTGGCGCGCAGTGCCGCACCGTCCTGGTACATGTCCGAGATATTGAGATACCCGAACACGCTGTACTTGAGGGTCTTCGAGTATTTCTGGATCAGGCCCTCCGGCTTATAGTGATCGCCGTACTTGACACAGTTGGTCTCGAGTAGGCCATTGACGCATACCTTGACGTCGACATTGACCGAATATACCTGCCCGGACTTAATCGTCTGCCCCGTGTATGCAACCACGTCATCCTTATCAGCGTCGTTCAACAAAACCTCTAAATGAGGCGTCCAAGCCTGACAGCGGCCCCTCTTTTCTTCAACGCAATCATTGTCGTTATTATTGGAAGCAACGAAATACATCTTGTTACCAAGATCCCGCAAACGCGTGTAAAAATACGTGAAGTTTGCGGGGGTTGCCGCCGTAACTCCCGAGCTACTGCTGAGGGACCTGACCGGAGTCTCCGCCTCCCCACCTTGTCCCGTGTGACGTGCTTTCTCGAGGACCGTGGTGGACGTGGTGTCGACCACGCGATATCCGCCCGTCATGACGGAGCGAAACGTGTCGATGGTCTGGGTTGCTGCCCAATTCAGGTAATTGCCGCTCCACTGACCACTGCAGGCAGCGGGAGAGGCACTGCTTTTGGAAGCGGGCACGAAATACCCCGTTGCGCCCTTGGGGTTGGCCCTCTGCGGTGCCGGCGTGTCAGTCGGAATCTGTCCTGTCGAATCATAGGTGTAGCATTTGTCGGGATCGAAGTAGCCGCCATACGTCTTGCTTGCATCGAAACTGCCAAGGTTCGAATAGCTCAGCACGGTCGGGTACTCGACCGATGGCGTCAGCACCACGTTGCCGGGCACGTTGTTGGCGACGGTCAGCGGCTGCTGCGAGATCTCGACCTGGGCACGCGCCGCTCGAGGCACGGTTCCCAGCGCCAGGCTTGCCAGGGCAACCACCGCCGCCGTCCGGGAGAGCCACCGGAGATCCGGAAACTTCTTCAAGCGTTTCATCTTGTCGTCCCCCTGCGCCGTCACAGCTTGACCACCGACTGGAGCGTGACCAGCGCCCTGCTGTCGACCTTTCTCGGATCGCCACTGCGCGCGGTGATCAGGAAGTACTTGTACTTCCTGATGAACCCTCCGCCGCCGTACTGATTGGCATTGGCGGTGCGGTTCAAGCCGCTTGCGGTGGGATCGGCAAATTCCCCGAGGTACTCGACGGTGAACTGTGGCTGTCCGGTCGCGAGCTTGCCGGGAGAAAACTGCCCCGGCGCGGTACCGGACTGCACGGTCTGGATCAGACCCGAGGGAAAGTTCGGATCCGTGAACGGGTCCGTCAGGCAGGTGTTGCCGGAGGTGGCGGAGCAGTCGCGGATGTAGGCCGCCTTCGGGTTGGCCGTCACCAGTTCCTGTGCGGCTCGCAACGCTCCTTCGCTGCTCTGGAACGCCACCTCGCGGTCATACAGGTTCGACGCCATCTTGTTCTGCATGAGCGTATTGCCGATGGCAGCCAGCCCGACCAGCGTGATGACGACCAGGAGAATCAACGCGATGACCAGCGCCACCCCGCGTTGTCCCCGCGCGCGATGACGATGCGACCCTGCATGGCCTGCCACGCCATGCACCCCTGACAGAGGCGAAGCGCTGCCTGTTCCGGCATTGCGGGGGTATTTCGTGGTCATGACGTCAATTCCGGTTCCGGATCGCGGTGGTGAAAGTGAAGTCGCGCGTTAATTTGTGGCCGAAACCGTCGGTAGTGACATTGTCCTTGGCGCTCTGGAGCGTGAGCGTGACGCGCACGGCATCCACATCGCCCCAGGAGGAACCGACAGCCGCCGCGTCCTCAAAGGAGTTTTTCGCCTTCACGTGATAGGTGATCTGCATGTCCGTGACATAACGCACCATTTCGGTAGCCTTGGTACCGTTCGCACCCGTGGGGTCGAACGCCATGCGATACAGTGATCGCACCCCCTCCTTGGCGGGGCTTTTGCCGATGTACCAGTCGTAGGCCCCCAGTACGAAGATGCGGGAGTTCTTGGGGAACTCGTAAACGCGGCCATTGGTGCTGGAACAATCGGTGGGAAAACCCAGGCCCTTGGAACAATTGCCTGGCGTCCCCGTGCCCGTGTTGTACTCCAGCGTCGTGTTGGTGATCGGCGCCTTGTGGGCTTGAAGGATCGCCGCGTGATCCGGATTGCAGACGATGACGATGTCGCCGTTGGCGATGTCGTTGCTGGTCTTGTTGACCGTGAAGTTTGCGGCGTTCTTGTCGTGCGTGACGACAGTGAGACCTGCACCGCGCGCACCGAGCAGCTCGATCGAGTCGGTACCCGATACTCGTTCACCTGTCCCGGTGCCTATGGCAACCGCGGGATCGGCACTACCGGCGTCGTAGCCATGAACTGCGTTGTTCCAGTTGGCCCACCACTTGTCGTTGTTCTTGTAGGGCCCACCATTGAGCACATTGGCAATACGCGGGCTCTGGCTGTTGCATCCGGTCAATCCGGCCTGACGGATGTCGCGCGCCATGAGCTCGAAGGCAATGCGTGCATTCGATTGCACGTTACCCAATGCGGTATTGGTGTGATAGGAGCGCAGGTTTGCCAGGAACACGCTGGACACACCGGCGATGACGATCAATCCGAGCAACATGGCGATCATCAGCTCGACCATCGTGAATCCACGCATGCCGAATCCGCCGGAAATGCATTGCAAGGATCGATTGCGCGTCTTCATAGCTCGGCCTTGGTGGTAATGGTCGTCATGCCATCGTCGTCCACCCCACCGTTTGCACCGGAGCGGTTGTCCGCGAATTTGATCGTCACGGTGCAATAGCCGTGATTGCTGCTGGTCTTGGCGCAATCAATCGTACTGTCCGCAGCGGCACCCGCTCCCAACTTGTTTGTCAGTTGTTCACACCAACCGTGCAGTTGCACGCCAGGCAACGCCGCAGTGGAAGGAACCGCCAGACAGGCTTTGTCGTAAGCCCCATTCAATGCATTGCTTTTGTCCAGGCGCATGGCGTCGAGGATCGAATACGTGGACACGGTCGCCATGGAACGCGCCATGGCGCTGTTGTTGGTCGACAGCGACATCACCTGCAAGGCGGCCACGCCCAGAAAGCCGATGGATACGACCAACACGGCGATCAGCACCTCGATGAGGCCAACGCCCTTCTGGCGCAGCTGGATTCCTGGATACATGGAGTACTTCATTGGCAGGCCCCGCTGCTGGGAGTCGTATTGAGACTGGCTCCCGTGTTCATGCTGATGGTGCGGATGTTGTTGGAGCCGATCGCATTACTGCACACCACGGCAACCGTGCCCGTATAGGGCTGACTCTGCCCCACCAGATGGGCCAGGCCATTGGCATCGAACTGGAGGGGGTTGACGGTTGACAGATGCAGGCTTTGCGCCGACAGGACCGGAGCCGCCTGTACCTGCTGCGCGGCACTCGACGCATTAGCTGCTGTCGTAACCAAGGTGTACACGGCGCCCGCATCGTCCGGGCCGCAGGCCTGCCCCAGCGTGTCATCGCCGTTGTCAGCCTTGCCGCAAAACAGCGTGTTCGCATTGCGCTTGATCGCCTCCATGCGCGCGGCATGAAGCGCGCTGACCAGGCCGTTGGCCGTGGTGGTCAGCCGGCTGGATACGGTAATGTGCTTGAAGCTTGGCACCGCGATGGTGATGAGAATGGCAGCCACGAAAACGGTCGTCATCAACTCCACCAGCGTGAACCCGCCGGGCGTACGGCGACGACAATGGCCCGTCGCACGCCGACGGCGTACACACGCGGTTCGTGCGCCTGGTTGGCTCATAGGGAGGTTCCCCTGTATCCCGGGTCCAAGCATAGGCAAACTTGCGCGAAAAGCCATGGCGGGGCGGACGAACGGTAGCAATTTCCCGACAAGCGGCCTCGCCGGCGGCAAAATATGTG
>CAZMMO010000094.1:0-7744 GCA_964567365.1 uncultured Rhodanobacteraceae bacterium
AACCGCTGCGCCGGTCGCGCCCGGGTGCGCTCCTACGGGGGGAGGCTTCGGACCGATAGCAGGGTCGGGTACAGTTGTTCCGTCACGGAAGTTTCGAAGGCATGAACGCGATGGGTGTCGTTGTCGCGTGGTCCTGGTATGGGATGGATCGGAAGATGGATGAATTGCGCGCGTGGTCCGAAGGTGTCTGGATTGCCGAAGCCCCATTGCGCTTTTACGGGGTGCCTTTCGGCTGCCGCATGACCGTGATCCGGCTCGGGGACGGCTCGCTGTTGCTGCATTCCCCCATTGCCATTCCACCCCATCTGCAGCGCAGGATCGACGCACTCGGCCCGGTGCGGCACATCGTGTCGCCCAACAAGCTGCACCATCTGCATCTGGATTCGGCCCTGCGGACCTACCCGCAGGCGCGGCTGCATGTCCCGCCCGGACTCGTGCAAAAGCGCCCGGAATGGCGTTCGGCCGATGCGTTGACGGACGTGCCTCCCGAAGCGTGGGCGGACATCCTGGACCAACGGATCATCCGAGGCAGCAAACGGATGCAGGAGGTGGTCTTTCTGCACCGCGCCAGCCGGACCCTGATCGTGGCCGATCTTTGCGAGTACTTCGGCAGCCACAGCCCGTGGTTGACGCGTGTCGTGGCAAGGGTTTCCCGCATGTACGAAAGGCCCAGGATGCCGCCGGACTGGCAATGGACCTTCCACGACCGGGAAGCATGCAGGGATTCGTTCCAGCGGCTTTTCGCCTGGGATTTCGACCGGGTCGTTCTTGCCCATGGTGCCCTGATCGAAAGCGATGCCAAGCGGATCCTTCGGCAGGAGTACGCCTGGGCGCTGACATGAAATCCGCGCCGGCTGGACAGGCCCGGGTTCGCGTTCGTTGCGCATGACCGGTGGCGTGTGTCCGTAGAGGGGCCGGCATTGTTGCCCACAAGGGCTTGTTGTAGCGTGGCGGCATGGCAGGCCCCGTGCACCGCTCCGTCACTCGCCGTTGGGAACGCGCCCGCGCGTACCTGCAACAAGGGCAACTGGCGGCCGCGCGCGTGCAATGGCAATCCCTGCATGCATCGGCTCCCGACGCCATGCCTACCCGCCTGCTGGTCGCGTGGATTGCCTGGTACGAAGGCCGTGCCGGCGAGGCCGTGGCCGATGCGCGGAAGGCCGCGCGTGCCGCCGACGCGGATACGGACGTGCTCGACCTGGCCGAAACGCTGCTGCTGGTCGGCGAAACCGCACGGGCCCACGAGCTGCTTGAACGCATGGCCTGGCCGCCGGCCGGATCCGCGGCAGACCGCTTGCTGCGGCATGCCGACCTGCAGCACCGGCTGGGCCGTCACGACCGGGCGCTGGCCGTGCTCGACCGGCTGTTGGACGGCCAGCCCGGGCAGGGCAAATGGCATTATTTTCGCGCCCGGCAACTGGAGTTCCTGGGCCGTACCGGGGAAGCCGAGGCCGCGTATCTGGCCTGTCTTGCGCAAACCCCCGACTACGGGCACGCGGCCTACGGCCTGGTGCGCCTGCGCAGGCAGACGCGCGATGACCACCATCTGGATCGAATCGAAACCGGCCTGCGCCGCACGCAACCCGGCACGGGCGCACGCGCCGACTTCGAATTTGCGCGCTATCACGTGTGCGAGGATCTCGGGCGGGACGAGGAAGCCTGGCAGGCCCTGACCACGGCCAATGCGACGATGCACGCGTTACTGGCCGCCGAGGCTGCGCAACAGCAGGCTGGGCTGCAACGCCTGTGCGAGGCGGTCATGGCGCAACCCGTGCCGACGGCGGCTGCCGCCGCGACAGACGGCCCGTGCCCGATCTTCGTCCTCGGCCTGCCGCGCTCGGGCACGACGGTGCTCGAACGCATGCTGGCCAACCATTCCCGTGTCGCGGGCGCCGGCGAGCTGACCGACTTTGCCCGGCAGCTGCTGCGCGTGGCCAACGCCCGGGACATCTACGACGCCTCGTTCCTGGCCGGGCTGCCCGCGCTCGATCTGGCCGAAGTCGGCCGTGGCTACCGGGAGCAGACCGCCTGGCGCGCCGGGGGCAAGGCGTATTTCGTCGACAAGCAGCCCTTCCACTGGGCATTGGCCGGATGGATCCACGCGGCTTTGCCGGAAGCGAAGATCCTGCACCTGGTGCGCGATCCCATGGACACGTGCTTCAGCATCTGGCGCGCGCGTTTTGCCAGCACCCATGCGTGGAGCTACGACTTTGCGACCCTGGCCGAACGCTTCGGCCGTTACCGGCAGATGATGCGCCACTGGCACGAGGCCTGCCCGGGCGCGATCCTCGACGTGCCGTATGCCGACCTGGTGACCGAGCCCGAAACCACGTTGCGCACGGTCCTGGATTTTTGCGGGCTGTCCTGGGAAGCCGGTTGCGAGGATCTGTCCCGCAACGCCGGTGCGGTGTCCACCCTCAGCGCGGTACAGGTGCGCGAACCGGTCCACACCCGCGGCATCGGCCACTGGCGGCGCCATGCGGAACCGCTCGAACCGCTGCGCCAGCGCCTGTCGACGGCACCCCGATTGTAGGAGCGCACCCGGGCGCGACGGCCTCAGCGTTTCATGGGGCCTCGCGCTGGTCGCGCCCGGGTGCGCTCCTACACAACGCGGGCGGGTTCGTCATTGTGGGGGGGCTATTTGGCCAGGTCGGTCAGCAGGTTGTGCCAGAAATCCAGCGCCGCCGGCACCTCGCGTATCTCGACCCGCTCGTTGCGCCCGTGTGCGCCGCTGTCGCCGGACTTGTTGAAGATGGGATCGACCCCGTAGCTGGGGATGCCGGCCAGACGGAAGTGCTTGTTGTCGCTGGCGCCGGAGGACATGCCGGGCACCACCTGCAGACCCGGGAAGCGCGCGTGGATGGCCTTGCGCACCGCCTTCATCACGTCGGGGCGCAGGGGCGAGGGCGGGGCGGCCTCGGCCGGCTTGCGCAACGCGACCTTGACGCGCGGGTCGTCGATGACCCGGACCAGGGTGTCCTTGACGCTGGATACGCTGACGCCGGGGAAGATGCGGCAATTGATGTTGGCGTTGGCCTCTTCCGGCAGCGCGTTGACGGCATGGCCGGCCTTCAGCAGCGTGGCGATGCAGGTGGTGCGGATCTGGCCGATGTAGCCGGGATCGGCCGAGATCACCTTGGCCGCCGCGGCATCCTCCGGGTTGGCGGCGAAGGCGCGCATGGCCTTGGCCAGCGGACCGCTGCTGTGTTCGCCGGCGGCCTTGAGCGAGACCAGGGTGATCGCGTTGTGGCGCACCGGGAACCGGTAGGCCGCGATGCGGGTCAGCGCCCGGGCCAGGCGGTTGATGGCGTTGTCCGGATTGGGTGCGCTGGAGTGACCGCCCGGACCGCGGGTGGTCAGGCGGAAATCGGCATAGGTCTTTTCCGCGGCCTGGACCTCGAAGATGACGGGCTTGTCGTTCTTGTCGTAGGTGCCGCCGCCGGTATCGCCGTTGAGCACGAACTCGGCGTTGGGAAAACGCTTGGCCAGCACGGCGGTGGTGTTCATGCCGGTTTCCTCGTCACCCGAAAACGCCAGGATCAGGTCGCGGGAGGGCTGGAAACCTTCGCGTTTGAGCCGCATCATGGTTTCCACGATCGCGACCACGACGGTTTTCATGTCGGCGGTACCGCGGCCGAAATAATACCCGTCTTTCTTGACCAGCTTGAACGGATTTCCATCGGCCCATTCGTCCGCCTTGGCCGCGACCACGTCCATGTGCGCGGAAATCAGGATGGGTTTGCCCTTGCCGGTGCCGCGATAACGCGCGACCAATGCCGCGGTTTCACCGACCGGAATGATTTCGATGTCGGATTTGGCAAAACCGGCCGATTCCAGTTTGCCGGCCAGATAATGCGCAAAGGCGGGCACGTTGCCTTTTCCCTGCACGGTTTGCGCGGCAATGGCGTGGCGCAACATGTCCAGGGTTTCGGGCATGGCCTGCGCGGTGGTTTCCGCCTGGGCGCTGGGTGTCCAGGCTACCGTGGCGGCAAGCAGTGCAACCAGGCTCGTGCGCAACAACGTCGACATTCGGGAATCTCCGCAGGTCTGAATACGCCGCGAGTATAACCATGCCCACGCGATATCGTGAAACCCCAGGCTGGGTAATTGCGGATATTTTCTCGAGGGACCTCGAATAACCATCTTCCCCGGCCCCGAACCGCAAATGACCCTGTCGTAGGAGCGCACCTGGGCGCGACTGGCGTGAGCGACTGTGGAGCCTCACGCCGGTCGCGCCCAGGTGCGCTCCTACACAGGAAGCGGTCGACTATCCGCAGACATCGCAGTTTTTCGAGGTTCCCTACGGCAAGGGTATTCGTGGTCAGGCACCGGAAAAATGGTTTTCCGAAGTCGTTCAGGCCGCGTCCAGGCTCAGGTAGCGGCCGGGCGACTGGCCCAGGCTGCGCCGGAACATGGCCACGAAGGCACTGACGCTGGCGTAGCCCAGGGCGTCGGCGACGCTGGTCACGGCGGCGCCCTGGCCGAGTTGTTCCAGGGCGTGGCCGAGGCGGGCCTGCTGGCGCCATTGCACGAAACTCAGGCCGGTTTCCTCGCGGAAGCGGCGGGTCAGGCTGCGCGTGGACAGGCCGGTCGAGGCGGCCCATTCGTCGCGGGTCCGGGTGTCGCCGGGATGGGCCAGCAGGGCCTCGGCCACGCGCAGCAGGCGCCGGTCGCCGGGCATCGGCAACGTGATCGGATTGTCCGGTTCGCGGGCGTGGCACATCTCGTCCATCAGCACGTCCATCAGGCGTTGCTGTTCGTCGTTGAGATGCGGCCGGTCGGACCACTGGGCGGCGCGCAGCACCAGCGCGCGCATCAGGTCGCTGGCGCGCAGGTTGGCCGGTTGCGGCGGCAGGCGATGGGTGGCCTCCGGGGCCACCCACACGCCCCAGCCGGTGATCGGCTCGATGATGCGCACGGTGTGTTCGACGCCGGGCGGCATCCAGCCGACATGGTGCGGCGTGACCGCCCACACGCCCGCGCGCGTGCGCACGCAGGCCATGCCGCTGTCCACGTACATGAACTGGCCGCGCAGGTGGCGGTGCCAGTCGGTCTCGCCCATCACCGGCTTGCCCTCGACCACGTAGGCGATCAGGGGCGGGCCCTCGAGGTTGTCCACGCTGGCCAGGAATTCGGGTGGGTAGGGGCTGGTTGGCGCGTTCACGACAAACTTTGTCCTGTTTGCGTTACCGGGAAGATGATGGCATGCCCTAGTCTGCGTGTCTGGTGACAGAAGTCAGGTCATGCTCCACGGTCGTGTCGACGGATACGACCCTTTCCAGGAGGAAACCCCCATGACGGATTCGTTTTTTCCCATGGCCGGCCCCGCAGAGCCCGGAACCGCCGCCGCGGCGCTGGCCACCTTCGTGGCCGGTGCGCAGATGATGCTGGATCCGGCCACGCCCGAGGAACTGCGCCGGCAGGCGGAGGGGCGTGCGTTGGCGCAGTTGCCGGTGTTGCGGGCGCTGGGCGTGTTCGAACTGTTCGAGGTGCGCGACCCGGCGCTGGCGGCCTTGTTGCACGACGAGCTGGCCGAACTGGCGCTGCGCGACGCGGACGCCGGCGCACGCCAGACCGACCGCTCCCACAGGATGCGCAGACGGGCGTGAATGATTGCCAAATGTGAATATGCATAGGATATATTTGCCTTGACAAATATATCCCTGGCAATAGAATGTGCGGCCATGTGTCCCTCCGCCGCCAATGCATGCAAGCCACCCGAAAGCCTGGGCATCCTGCTCGGGCTGGTGAAGTCCGAGCTGGTGCGTGCGCTTGAGCAGGAGTTGGCCGAACAGGGCGTGGGCCTGCGTTTCAGCCAGGTGCAGGCGCTCATGCGCCTGTCCCACCACGGGCCCATGAGCGCCGGCGAGCTGGCGCGTTCGCTGGGCCACGACGGCGGCGCCACCACCCGGCTGCTGGACCAGCTGGAAGAGCGCGGTTATTTGCGCCGCAAGCCGGACAAACAGGACCGGCGCGCCCTGCGCATCGAACTGACCGCTGCGGGCAAGTCCCTGTGCCGGGGCCTGACCGGTTGCCGCGACCGCGTCATGGATGCCGCGCAGCGTTCGCTCAAGGCGGGCGAGCGCAAACAATTGATCGAGTACCTGCAGCGCGTTCTTGCCACGCTGCGTGAACCACACTGACAAAACCGGAAATCAACCTCATGCGATCGCGACTGTTCCCTCTCGTCGCCGCTTGTGCCATGGCGGTATTGCTCGGCGCCTGCGCCAGCAGCCGCGGGCTCAAGCCCCAGGGCCAGATGCTGGATGTCGACGCCGTGCACGCCGGGCGCAGCCTGGCCGGTGCGCCGCTGACGCCGGCGGCATGGCCTGCGAAAGACTGGTGGACCACGCTGGATGACCCGCAGCTGGACGCGCTGGTCGACGAGGCGCTTGCGCACAACCCCGACCTGGCCATCGCCAGCGCCCGCGCGCGCCAGGCGCAGGCACAGGCGCACCTGGTCGACGCCGGCCGCAAACCCTCCCTCAAGGTCTCGGCCAGCGCGGCCGGCGCGCACCTGCCGGGCACCTTGTTGCCGGCGCCGCTGGGGGGACATTTCGGCTGGGTCAAGTACGGTTATCTCGGTTTCAACTGGGACCTGGACCTGTGGGGTGGCAAGCGCGCGGCCTGGGAAGCGGCCGTGGACCAGGCCCATGCCGCCACCGTCGCCGCGCACGCCGCGCGGCTGATGGTCTCGGTCAACGTGGCGCGCGCCTATGCGCGGCTGGGGTATGCCTTCAAGCAGCAAAGCATCGCCAGGGAAGAACTCAAACGTGCCAGGAACGCGCACAAGCTCACCGGACAGCGCGTCCAGGCCGGCATCGACAGCAAGCTGCAACTGAAGCGCGCCGATGCCGAAACGGCGCGTGCGCAGGAGATGCTGGCCGCCGCCGCGCGCAAGGTGGATGCCGCGCGCGTGGCGCTGTCGGTGCTGCTGGGCAAGGGCCCCGACCGCGGCCTGTCCATCCATCAGCCGCAGGCGTTGGCTCCGGCCCGACTGGCGCTGCCGCCGAACCTGGCCGCCGACCTGCTGGGACGGCGCCCGGACCTGGTGGCGGCGCGCTGGCGCGTGGAGGCCGCCGGGCGCAGCATCAAGGCGGCCAAGGCCCGGTTCCTTCCCGACATCAGCCTGGGCGCCATGGTCGGCCTGGTGAACAAGGGCGGCGACACCTTGTTCCAGTTGCCGGCGCGATTCTTCCAGGTGGCCCCGGCCATCAGCCTGCCGATTTTCGACGGCGGCCGCCTGCGCGCCAACCTGGCCGGCAAGGATGCCCAGTACGACCTGGCCGTGGCGCAATACAACAAGACCCTGATCGGCGCCTTGAACCAGGTGGCCGATGATCTGCACGGCCTGCAGTCGCTGCAGGACCAGGCCGCCGCCCAGCAACGTGCGCTGGATGCCGCGCGCGAGGCCTGGCAACTGTCCGAACAGCGTTACAAGGCCGGCGTGGGCAGTTTCCTGGAAGCGCTCGACGTGCGCCAGCAACTGCTCCAGGCCGAACAGGTGGCGGCCGGGCTGCATGCCCAGCAGGTGGATTTGTCGATCCAGCTGATCCAGGCGCTGGGCGGTGGTTTCCATGCCGCCGCGGCCCCGCAGGATGCCGGTCGGACCACCGCGGGCCAGGCCGATCCGCACCCCGCCGCCGGGCGGGCGGAGGCCGAGCCGGCCGCCGATCCGCCGGCCGCCGATCCGCCGGCCGCCACCGTCAGGCTGTCATCAAAGGCATGAGAAATTTCGTGTCCG
>CAZMMO010000095.1:0-7540 GCA_964567365.1 uncultured Rhodanobacteraceae bacterium
GAAAAACCGTCGTTGAAGGCAATCCGGTAATTGTCCAGTCCCCCCAGATAAAACCATCGCAAGGCCGGATCGGTGGAATCGAACTGCCCGTAGGTGACATCGACCGGAACCCAGCCGTACGGGGCCAGATAGATTTCCGCCCAGTCGTGGATATCGCTGGACTTCCCCTTCGTGAAGGTCCAACCCGATTGCCAGCGCGCCGGGATGCCGTTCATGCGCATCAGCGTCATCATCAGCAATGTCTGCCGGCCGCAGTCCCCGCTGCCCTCGCGCAAGGTATAGGCGCCCAGATCGGAAACCGTGGAATACTCGCGCGATCCGGCCCAGGGCACCTGGTCCACCGCCGCGTAAATGCGCTGCGCGATGCGATAAGGATTGGTGGCCTTGCCGACCACCTGGCGCGACAGCACGCGCAAGGGCTGGGTGAACACGATGTGCGGCGCGCGCTCGGCCACGTAGGGCGCCAGCTCGGGCGTGATCTTCGCCTTGACCACCTTGTCTGGATCGATCGCGTGGTACTGCGCGTACAGCGTGACCTCGTAGGTGATCGAGAACACGGTCGGCTTGCCGGCCTGCGCCTTCTTTTCCAGATACACGGTGCGTTGCAGGGTCGAGGCGGGCGCGATGCGATGTTCGCTCGGCTGGCTGGCGACGAAGCGGATGTCTTCCTGCTGGCCCGGATTGGCGCGCGGATACGGAATCCAGGCGCGGACGGTCTTGCCGGCCGGCACGGCATCGGCGTCGACGGTCACCGTCTGGGTCACCTTCAGGCGCTGCGGCAGCACGCTGGAATGGCCACTGGCCCGCGCCTGGTGGATCACCTGGAGGGCGTAATGCTCTTCCTCGGCGGCTTCCTGCTTGGATCCGTCGTCATAATGGGGATTCGCCTCCAGGCGCAGCTTGCGCGCCTCGGCACTCAGTTCGAACAGGTTGCGTGGCGAGCGCCGGAAATAGCGGAGTTCGCCATTGATGTACATGTGCTCGATCAGGCCATGCGCATCCCAGCGTTCGAACTGGGCGTCGGTGAGGCCGGGAATCCGCTTGCGTACCTGCGCCTTGACCTGGTCCGCGGAAAGGCTGAAGTCCAGGCGCATGCGTTTCATGCGCACGCGCTGGTACTCGAACGCCCCGCGGGTCGCGGCGGACAGCCCGGACCGCCCGAGCGCGGCATCGATACGCGCGTCGGCCGCACGAAACTGTCCGGCATTGACCAATTCAATGACAGAGCGCAAGGCACTATTGGTGGGTTCGGTTGCAGGTATGCCTGAGGCAAACACCGCACCGGGCAAAAACACAGCCAGCAGCGCGGTCAGCCACACGACCCGAAAATGTCGTCTCGCAACCGCCTTCGGCCGGTCATGAAAGATGGATGTCTGCATGACACCCTCCACATACCGGTTCGACGAGGCATATGTATCACGCGCATGAAGCGAGTGTCAATAAATTATTTTTTAGAAAGAATCTACAAAGAAAAAATCAACAATCTGTGTTTATATCTGGTTTTTCCCGGTGCAAAGTTCACTCATTATGAAGACACGAATACCTGACGTGGACAGTAAATACCGTCGATAACGGAATAATCTCCCGGTCCTGGCTGGCGCAGGCGAGGGGCGAGGGGCGAGGGGCGAGGGGCGGGGGGCGTGGGGCGTGGGGCGAGGGGCGAGGCGGCGCGAGGGGCTACGCGGGGTGCGAGGCCGCGCACGAATACATCCGCATCTGCACGGCAGGGCGGGCAGTGCCCGCCCTGCCGTGACGATCCGCGGGAAGGCGCGGGTTACCGCGGCTTGCGGAAGCGGTAGATGAACTGGTCGGTATGCCCGCGGATGGACTTGTCGAACACCTTGATGTCATGCGGGTCGTCCGGATTGCGCAGGGCATCGCTGGATCCGGCAAAGACGAAACCGGCCGCCTCGACCTCCTTCTTCACCGCAGCCGGGTCGATGCGGTGCAGCGTGCCGGTGTCGCTGGTACCCGACCCCGCCGGCGCGACATGATCGATGACGATAAACACCCCACCGGGCTTGAGCGCGTCGAACACGCTCTTGTCGAAGGCGGCGATGCTGATGCCGAGGTTGTGGTAGTCGTGGTAATTCTGCGCGGTGAACACGACGTCGGCCGGGACCGGGGCCGTCACCTTTTGCGCCGGCTCCACCAGTTCGGTGACATTGGCGTAATGCGGCGTGGCCGAAAGCTTCTTCCAGTGGTCCAGGCTCTTGCGCGAATACTTCATCATCTGCTGCGGCCAGACGGTGTAGACATGGCCCTTGCTGCCGACCACCTGGCTGAACACGCGGGTCCAGTAGCCGCTGCCGGGCACCAGCTCCACCACCGTGGCGCCGGGCTTGACGCCGGTGAAGGTCATCACCGCGGCCATCTTGCGGCGTGCATCGTCGGCCTTGTCGGCCTTGCGTGCAGGGTCGTTGATCGCGGCCGTCACGTAGGCGGGAACGGCCGTGGACGAAGGGGTTGCCGGCGAATCGGCGGCCTGCGTTGCCAACGGCAGGGCCAGGGCGGCAAGAACGAACATCAAAGGGGCGTGGCGCATGACGGTCTCTCCCTCGGTGGATCGAGTCTGCATTGTGCGCCGATGCACGCGCGGGTGCACCTGCCGTCCACATGCGGTGGGGAAACGTTCACCCATACGAACGGGTAAGCGCGCATCCGTCCAGTGCCGGCAACGCACGCAGCCCGGCGCGATCGTGCGAACCGCCGCCTGCTTGCGTCGCCGCACGCACGGTTTCATCATCCTGTTGGCGACCACACTGGAGGCATCGCATGGACCGGCAACCCCGCCGCCGTCGCGGCCATTACGGATTCGATGCTCCGTACGCGCCCATCAGCATGTTGCTGGGCGGCATCATATGCATTGTGATGGCGGCCGGCTGGGCCGGCGGCGGAATCCCCGTGACCTACGGCCCGCTGTGGCTGGGTCTGTACGGACTGGCCCTACTGGGCATGGCCGGGAGCTACGCCTACACCACGCTGCGCGGCAAGTTCGCGGTGTGGGAAGAGCTGATCGACGGGCTGAACCTGCGCGGCGACGAGCGCGTGCTCGACCTGGGCTGCGGCCGCGGCATGGTCCTGCTGGAGGCCGCGCGTCATCTCGATCGCGGCGAGGCGGTCGGCATCGACCTGTGGCGTTCGACCGACCAGTCGGGCAACCGCCAGGAGGCCACCCTCGCCAATGCGCAAGCCGAGGGCGTGGCCGAACGGGTGACGCTGCGCACCGGCGACATGAGCGACCTGCCCTTCGCCGACGCCAGTTTCGACCTGGTCCTCTCCAGCCTGGCCATCCACAACATCCGCCGCGAGCGGGACCGGCACGCGGCCATCGCCGAGGCGGTGCGCGTGCTGCGCCCCGGTGCGATGCTGCTGATCGCCGATTTCCGCCACACCGCGTCCTACGCCGAACAACTGCAGGAACTGGGCATGACCGACGTCAGGCGGCGCGATCTGGGCTGGCGGTTCTGGTACGGCGGCCCGCCCTGGGCCACGCACCTGGTGAGCGCGCAGAAACCCGCGCGCCAGGAGCCTGGGCCGCAGCCCCCCTCAACGTGAGGCGCTGGCCGCGCCGGCCGGCCGGTTCGCGCCGGTGATGGCCGCACGGATCGCGCGCAGCTTGTCCTTGAGGAGCTTTTCGTTGGCAGGACCGACGTGCAGCATCAGCTTCTGGCCCGCCGACAGCGCTTCCAGCCGCGGATCGGCAAACGCATAGCCCTTGTCGGTCTTCACCAGCGCGACCGGGCCGGAGGGAACCGGCGCCTTCAACAGGTGGTCGATGACGGCCACCAGGCGATCGTTGAAGTAACCATGGGGATACCCCAGTTGGCGATAGGCCTGCTGGAACAACGGGTAATAACGCACGTACCAGGCCACCAGCGCGGACACGTCGGCCTGGCGCACCCATTGCATGTAAGGGGCGTAGCGCGCGTAATTGGCCGAGGCCATCACCACCTGGCCATCCGCCGTGGTCGCAGTACCGAAATCGCCCGCCGGAGGCTGCAACGGCAGGATGTTGTCGCCCAGTTCCTGCCGCGGCAGGGCGTCGACGGTGGCCACGATGCGCTCGATGACGTGCCGGTTGGCCAACAGTTTGCCCACGGTGGCATCGCCGCCCAGGCGCGCCAGCGCCGCTTTCACCTGGCCGTCGCTGTCGGCCAGCGCCGGCAGCGGCGCACTCGTCGCGGCAGCCGGTGCGGAGGTGGCGCGGGCAATCGGATGCTCGATGACGGTCCTGGCCGCAGGCGGCGTGGTGCTTGCCGCCACCGCCGGCTTGCGCGCGACCGGAGCCTGCCGCGCATGACGCAGGTACCAGGCACCGGCCACGATGATGATCACTATCACCACGGCCACCACCCAGGCAAAAATATTGGTCTTGCGTTTCATGGAGACTCCACATCTGTGCCACCGGCAGGGACCGATGGTACGCCATTTCGGGAATCTTCCGCGGCCTGTGGCGAAGCCGGTGGCCCTTTCTTTCGACAGTTGACAGGCTGATGAATCATGCCTGACCCTCGGGGCCTCGCACCCGAACGTGATTCCGATGCCACCCGCCACGACCGCTTCCCACGACGCCACCTGGCTGGGCCACCCGCGCGGCCTGGTCACGCTGTTCTTCACCGAGATGTGGGAGCGCTTCAGCTTCTACGGCATGCGCGCCCTGCTGGTGCTGTTCATGGTCGCCGCCGTCGACAAGGGCGGCATGGGCTTCGGTGACGCCACCGCCACCGCCATCTACGGACTGTACATGGCCGGCGTGTACCTGACCTCGCTGCCCGGCGGCTGGATCGCCGACCGCCTGATCGGCCAGCAGCGCGCGGTATGGTACGGCGGCATCATCATCGCGCTGGGACATTTCACGCTGGCCATCCCCAACCAGACCTCGTTCTTCATCGGCCTGGTGTTGATCGTGATCGGTACCGGCCTGCTCAAACCCAACACCAGCACCCTGGTGGGCGACCTGTATCCCGAGGGCGGCTCGCGCCGCGACGCGGGTTTTTCCATCTACTACATGGGCATCAACCTGGGCGGCTTCCTGGGGCCGCTGGTATGCGGTTTCCTGGGCCAGAAAGTCAACTGGCACTACGGCTTTGCCGCCGCCGGCGTCGGCATGGTGCTGGGCCTGGTCATGTACCGGTCCACGCGCCGCTATCTGGGCCGCAACGGCATCGAGGCCGAACCGGCCCATGCCGAACCGGCCCGCCAGCAGGCCCTCCTGCGCCATTCATGGCAGGCCCTGTGGGCCGGCGTGGCGGTCATCGCGCTGCTCATCGCGCTCGGCTACACCGGCACGGTGACCTACTCGCCGGTGGCGCTTTCGGTGTGGGCAAGCGTGGCCATCCTGGCGCTCGGCCTGGGCTTCATGCTGTGGATGTATTTTTTCGGGCACCTCGACGACAAGGAAAAGAAGCGCCTGATCGCCCTGGCCATCCTGTTCCTGGTGCAGGCGCTGTTCTGGGCCGGCTATGAGCAGGCCGGTTCCAATTTCAACCTGTTCGCCGAGCGTTATACGCGGCTGAGCGTGTTCGGATGGTCGTTCCCGGCTTCCTGGTTCCAAAGCGAGAATTCGTTGCTGATCCTGCTGCTGGCGCCGTTTTTCGCCTGGCTGTGGATCTGGCTCGGCAAGCGTCGGCTGGATCCGAACACGCCGTTCAAGTTCGCCCTCGGCATGGTCTTCGTCGGCCTCGGTTTTCTGGTGATGACGGCGGCGGCATGGATCGTGATTTCGGGCAGCAAGGTGCTGCCCACCTGGCTGGCCCTGACCTACCTGCTGCACACCATCGGCGAGCTGTGCCTGAGCCCGGTGGGCCTGTCGGCCACCACCAAGCTGGCGCCGCGCCGTTACGGCGGGCGCCTGATGGGTACGTGGTTTCTGTTCATGGCGCTGGGAGAAATCCTGGCCGGCCTGATCGCCGGACGCTTCAGCGCGCACGACGTCAGCGACATGCCGCACATCTACGCCACCATCGCCTTCGTGGCCATCGGCGTGGGCGTGGTGCTGGCGCTGTTCAGCGTACTGATGCAGCGGCGGCTGATCGGGCGCGAAGCCGCGTAGGCGGCCCTGTAGGACGAGCACGGCCCGCCATGAAAAACCCGCCATGCGTCCGGCGGGCCGTACCCGCCCTACGGGTGCGAGGGTTTCTTGAACGGGACGGCGCCGGCCGCCGGCCAATCGGTATCGCCGACGCGCGTGAGCGTCATCTCGAAAAAGCGCACGCTTTTGCCGCCGGGCAGGATCCGGTCGCCGACCTCATGCCAGGTGCCGTTGCCGATGGTGGCGGTGTAGTGCATGGTGGTCGGACCGGCCTTGATGTCCCACTGGAAACCGTCGTCGGTCAGCTGCAACGGAAAATTGCCCGCGTGCCCCTGCGCATAGGCCCGCATGGTGTAGGCCTTGCGGGCGGGCTGGTAGGACACCACGCCCAGGGCATTGAAGCTGACGCGCCCGTCGGACTCGTACCCGCGGCCTTCCATCACCATCACCGAACCGCCCAGAAACGGCCCGACCCGCTCGGTCTGGGTGATGGTGTGTCGCTTTCCCGAACGCAGCGTCATCGTCGCCTGGCCGCGCCACACGCCCGCCATGCCGGCCAGCGGCTGCATCGCCGAACGCTCGGCTTTCAGCAGCACCGCCGGGCTCGACGGTTGTGGATGCGCGGCGGCCATGGCCGCCCCCGAGGTACCGCAAACCAGGAGCAAGACCGCGCCTGTCAGGGTGTTCCTGTTCATGAGGTTCTCCTCCGTCTTCCGGCACCGTGGAAAACGTGCCGTCCGAAGCATCATGGATCGAACCCCGGAGCCCGGCAAGGCGCGCCTGTCAGCCGCGCCGCCTGACAAACGTCAGTCCGCGGGCCTCACCGCAGCTGGCTGTCCTTGCTGCCGCGGCGGTTGTAGCCGCTGAAGGCGTCCTGTTCACGGTCGAGGTCCTGCTGGCACGCCAGGCACAGGCGCACCCCGGGCACGGCCTTGCGCCGCGCCTCGGGGATGGGCTCGCCGCACTCCTCGCAATGCGAAAGCCCCGGACCCTTGCGCATCTGGCTGCGCACGCGCTTGACCGCATCCTTGACGGTGGCGTCGATTTGATCGTTGACGGCATTGTCGCCGGCCCAACCGATGGCCATGGCTACCTCCCATGCTGGAACGCGGTGGCTGTATCACGAAGATGCGGGCAAGTGTCTCATTATAAAGGGTATCGTGCCGCATGGCGTGCCGGCACGGTTGACAATCGCGGCAAACCCGTCACCCTGTGGCCTTCGAATTACCTGTCATGACAACCAATTGAACGACGCCACCTACCGTCCACCCAATCTGGCGCTGACGACGATCGGCCTGTCGCTGGCCACGTTCATGCGGGTACTCGATACCACCATCGCCAACGTGTCGCTGCCGACCATCGCCGGCAACCTCGGCAAGAGCTACGACCAGGCCACCTGGGTGATCACCTCGTTCACGGTATGCATGGCCATCACGCTGCCGCTGACGGGGTACCTGTCGCGCCGTTTCGGCGAGGCCAGGCTGTTCATCTGGTGCACGGTGCTGT